>SBFI01000035.1 GCA_006227875.1 Acidobacteriota bacterium | reverse complement strand
GTCGAGAACGACGTCCACATCGTCGGTGTCAGCACCCTGGCCGCCGGGCACCAGACCATGGTACCGGCGCTACGCCAGGAGCTCGACCGCCTGGGACGGAGTGACATTCTCATCGTCGTCGGTGGGGTGATCCCGCCGCAGGATCACGCCGCCGTCGAGGCCGCCGGTGCGGTGGCGATCTTTGGCCCCGGCACCGTGATTACCGAGGCCGCCGAGGATCTGCTGGATCGCCTCGAGACTCCAAAAAGCGACTAGCGCACAAGTTATGAAAGCCGAATCGACTGGCAACGGCCCCACCGTCGACGACTGCGTCCGGGGGATCGGCGAGTCCGATCGTGGTCTCCTCGCCCGTGCCATCACCCTGATCGAGAGTCGAAAGCCCGAGGACATGGCCCTGGCGCAGGAGCTCCTGGCCCGACTCCTGCCGCAGACGGGCGGAGCGGTTCGCGTCGGTATCACCGGTGTCCCGGGGGTCGGCAAGAGTACCTTTATCGACGCCCTGGGCACCCGGCTGATCGAGCAGGGTCACCGGGTGGCGGTGCTGGCCGTCGATCCTTCGAGCTCGATCTCCGGTGGCAGCATCCTGGGTGACAAGAGCCGTATGCCGCGGCTGGCGTCCGCAGAGGAGGCATTCATCCGGCCTTCACCCAGCGCTCTCAGCCTCGGCGGTGTCACCCGGCGCACGCGCGAGACGATGTTGCTCTGCGAAGCCGCCGGTTTCGACGTCATCCTGGTCGAGACGGTGGGGGTCGGACAGTCGGAAACCATGGTGGCGGACATGGTCGACTGCTTTCTGGTGCTGGTGCTCGCCGGTGCCGGTGATGAGCTTCAGGGGATCAAGAAGGGGATTATCGAGCTGGCCGATCTGGTGGCCGTCAACAAGGCCGACGGTGACAACCTGGAGCGAGCCCAGCTGGCCAAGCGGGACTACGCCGCAGCGCTGCGCTATCTGGGCGCCAGACCCTCCTCCTGGGAGCCGCGGGTGGTGACGGTGAGCGCGCTGACCGGGGCGGGTTTGGACGAGCTGTGGCAGCTGGTGGAGGAGCATCACCGGCTGCTGGCGGACTCCGGTGAGCTCGAGGAGCGGCGTCGGCGCCAGCTCGGTCGCTGGATGTGGTCGCTGATCGAGGAGAAGCTTCTCGACTCCTTCCGCGACCATCCCGAGGTCACCAAGCGCCTGGCCGAGCTCGAACGTGCCGTCGCCGAAGGGACCGTCACCCCGACTCGAGCGGCCACCGAGCTGCTCACGGCCTTCCAGTCGGCTCGTTGACAGGCGCCCGCCCGAGCCGATACGTTCAACGGTACAGGGGACGAGTCGAGTGTTAGCCGTCTCGTGCCGAGGAAGCGAGAAAGGTGAGAGGTTCTTTGAGATGAGGGTAGCTTGGGGATGAGCACCCGTCGACAGGCCCGGGAGATGGCTCTCCAGATGCTTTACCAGAGCGATGTCGGCGGTGCCGAGGGCAAGCAGGTGCTGGCCGAGTTTCGCCCGACCGAGTACACGGTCGAGCCACCACCGGCGACCGAGAGTGGGTCGGCGGCGGAGCGGGCTTTCAGCTATGCCCGGTCGCTGGTGGAAGGCACGCTCAGTCATCAACAGGAGATCGACGACCTCATCCGGCAGCAGGCGGAGCACTGGCGGCTGGAGCGCATGCCGCCGGTGGATCGCAACATACTTCGTCTGGCGGTGTACGAGTTTCTCTACCAGACCGATGTGCCAAAGTTGGTGATTCTGGATGAGGCCATCGAGCTGGCCAAGGAGTTCGGCTCGGAGCAGTCGGGGCGGTTTGTCAACGGCTTGCTCGATGGCATCCTCAAGCGCCACTCATTCCCCGGTACTCTCACCTGAAATGGAGGTCAAAGGCTTGAAGAAGATTGTCATGTTGGCAGTGGTACTCGGTGTGGTTGCGGTGTTGGCGGGCTGCGGCTATGGACTCATCGGGCAGACCAGCACGCTTCCGGAGGACATCGAGTCGATCTTTGTCGAGCCGCTGAAAAATCGGACCACCAGACCTCAGATCGAGCTGACCATGACCCGCGCGATCATCAACGAGCTGGTGACCCGTAGACGCTTTACCATTGCCACCAATCGGGAAGAAGCCGACGCCATACTGAGTGGCACGCTGACGGCCTTTACCGTGCGGCCGGTAACCTTCGATCCCCAGGGCCGGGCCGAGGAGTGGCAGATCTCCATCCGCGCCGACATGGACTTCACGCGGACCGACAACGACGAGCTCATCTGGGAACAGCCGCTCTACAACTTTCGCGACAACTACGAGCTCGAGCTGGACGAGGCCACGGTCTTCGATCCCGAGGACCGGACGATCCAGATCGTTTCGGTGGATTTTGCGCAGACGTTGGTGATTGATCTGCTGGAGGGATTCTGACCCCCGCCGCCCGAGAGGGCATAGGGGCTTGAGGGCCTAGGGGCTTAGGGGCACACCCTCCCACCCATAACAACCGAGTGGCTGCTGGGATGAAGCGGCCGGCCTCCGTGCCGGCTGGGCGGGGGAACCCCTACGCCCCTAAGCCCGGGTGGGAGAGTGGGTGGGCTAAGCCCCTAAGCCCCTTTATTGTGGAGGTGTGTCCTACGCCGACAGCTGCTTCACCGAGCGCACAAGCCTCGACTTGCTGCGGGCGGCGGCGCGGCGGTGGATGATCTTCTTTTGCGCCGTGCGGTCGATCAGGCTGAGGGTCCCGGGCAGGAGCTCCTCGGCTTTGCCCTTGTCGCCGTCGGCGATGACCTTGCGCAGCTCCTTGACCGCGGAGCGCATCCGCGAGCGCTCGGCCCGGTTGCGTGACCGCTGCCGCAGCGTCTGTCGGATCCTCTTCTCAGCCGATTTGATATTTGCCATCTTCTTCTCTCTCCGAGCTACCTAGCCTGCATCATTCATGACTGCGCGAGCAGAATGTCGCAAGCGGTCGCCAGATCGGGCCGCACGGAGGGCTTCGCACCGGAGGCATACCTGTAGGTATGTCGAGGATGCGAGGTCCGAGTACGGCTCGAGATGGTGTCCGATCGCGGCATTATGGCGTGGGGCTCATGGATGATGCAGGCTCGTGACGAAAAACAGCGCCGCACTCACGTGCGACGCTGGCAAAGTCTAGCGGTAACTCTACGGACCGTCAATACCCAGGTCGCGCATTCTCTGACGGGCGAGATTCGCTTCGTCGGTGCTTGGATACTCCCGAATCACATGCTGCAGCTGGACCACGCCCTGCTCCCGCTGGCCGAGCTCCAGGTAGGCGTAGCCCTTCTTTAGCAGGGCGCTGGCCAGCTTGTCGCTTCTCGGGTAACGACGCAGTATGCCGTCGAACTCCCGAATCGCCTGCTGATACTTGCCCTGGCTGTAATAGGACTCCCCGATCCAGTAGGAGGCGTTGTCCGCCAGCTCGGTGTCGGGGAACGACTCCAGGTACTGCCGAAAACCCAGCACTGCCAGGTCGTAGTTGCCCCGCAGGTAATCGTTGTAGGCGGTTTGATAGAGGGCCTGGGGATCGGATGTGGGGGCCACGGGCTGCGAGGTTCCGCCGTTGCCCGCACTGGCGCCCAGGGCCGTTCTGACCGCCTTGAGCTCCTGATTGGTGGCGGCGATCTGTTGGGACAGCTGGGCCAAGCGAAAGTTGGTGTCTTCGAGATTGGCCTGCAGTTGATCGATCTGCGCCGACAACCCTTGCACCGAGACCTGCACATCGGCCTCGGACTTGAGAAGAGATTCGGTCTGGGAGGCGATCTCGTCCCTCAGGTCGGTGACCTCTTCCTTGCTCGAGGTCTGCTTCTGCAGTTGGAGAACCTGACGCTGTATGTCGCTCAGCTGCGCCTGGATATCTTCGATGTCCCGGCTCGAGACACAGCCGATTATCGAGAATGCGACGGGCAGCAAGAGACTTGCAGCTAGAAAGCGGCTCACTCTGGGCAACTTCCCCTCGACTTTAGGAACGGCCGGTGATCACGAAGTGAGCCCGACGGTTCCTCCACCAGCAGCTCTCGGCGGAGACGCTGCATACCGGCCGCTCTTCGCCAAAGCTGATGATCTTGATGTTGTCCATCCTGGCACCAAGGGACGTCAAGTAATTGCGGGCCGCGGTTGCACGACGATCCCCCAGGGCGAGGTTGTAATCGATCGTGCCGCGCTCGTCGCAGTGGCCCTCGATAGTAAACAGGAACTCGGGATGAGCCTTCATGAACTCGACATTCTTGGCCAGCCGCTCGCGAGACTCCGGTTTCAGGTCGTACTTGTCGAAGTCGAAGTAGACGTCGCCCAAGAGACCCTGCTGATAGGCATACTCCATGGCCTCGACGATGTCGCCGGCGAGAGGATCGGGTGTCTTGTCTTCTTGCGTCGAGGGCGCCGTCGGTTGGGCCACATCCTCAGCCGGGGCAACCGTCGTTGTCTCGGTATCTACCGGAGCAGGAGCTGGTTTCTTCTTGGGGCAACCCAACATCAGCACCGACACTCCGAGCACACCGATCCATACCGTCACCATCCACTTGCGGTTCATAGAGTTCTCCTTCGAGCGTCTTCTAGGTTTTTTGATTCCCGTCAAGAGGTGTCTATTCCGATGTCCGGCCTACTGTAGCAGAACATTTCTCGAATCTTCAATAGCATAGCAGGCTATTTTGGAAAGCCGGACCATGAGGGCGAAAAATTGTTACCTTCCTTTGTCAGCTGCCGTATCCCGGAGCCGTCCAATTCGATCTTGTAGACCTGGGTTCTGGTGCTGCTGCTTCGTCGTTTGGAGGCAAAAACGATCTGCCGGCCATCGGGTGAGAACGAGGGCGTCTCGTTGCTGCCCGGGCCCGAGGTGAGCAGCCGGCTCTCGAGCGTCACGACGTCGGTCAGCGCGATGTCGAACCGCCCCGACCGCCGCGAAGCGTAGGCGATACGGGTTCCGTCCGGGCTCCAGGCGGCCCCGTCGTTGTAGTCACCCTCGAAGGTCAGCCGGCGCAGATTGGCACCTTCGGCGTCCATTACATAGATGTTGGGATTGCCGGCCCGGCTGGAGGTAAAGGCGATCTCTCGACCCGAAGGGCTCCAGGCGGGGTTGGTGTCGATCCCGGATGAGTGGGTCAGCTGCTGCAGACCGGTCCCGTCGCGGTTGGCGACAAAGATCTCGGTGTTACCGCTACCCAGGGAGCGACCAAAGACGATTTTACGTCCATCCGGTGAGAACGAAGGTGAGATGTTGAGCGAGCCCTCGGTGACGACCGGCTGTTTGCGTCCGGTGGCCAGGTCGACGAGATAGATGCCCGGGGCGCCGGAAAAGTAGGAGACATAGGCGATCGTGTCTCCGGCCCGACTCCAATCGGGTGTGAGCGAGATCGACTTGTGGGCGGTGACGGGGCGTTGGTTGGCCCCGTCGTAATCCATGAGATAGATCTCCTTGAAGCCGCTCCTATCGGAGTAGAAGGCGATCTGGCTGAGGGCGACGCCCTGGCGGCCACTGAGCGCCAGGATGATCTCGTCTGCAAAGGTGTGGGCGATACGTCGTGCAACCGCGGGACTGCCGCGATAGCGCTTGCCGAGAATCGAGTCGCCGCTCTCCAGGTGGTACAGACGGCCCTCGATCACCACCTTGTCGCCCTCCGGTCTGACGTCCACCTCCAGCACCAGCTCGTTCTGGAGCGACCGGTAGAGCTCGAAATCCCTCGTCAGGTCTCCGGTCAGGGCCAGCACGGAGAGATCCTCGGGCCCTTGCAGCCTGAAGACCCTGCTGGCTTCGAGATCGGAGCGCAGTGTCCGGTCGATCTCGTCGGCTGCGCGCCTGAGGTCCGGGGAGAGGAGCGCCAGACCATCGAACTCCGGAATCGCGAGCCTGAACTGAGACCGCAAGCGGCCCTCGAGCACAACGGTTACATCTTCGCCACCGGGCACGGGCGGTTCTTGAGCTCCAGGCTGCTGGGAAACGGCCGCCATGGCGCCGGTCAGCAAGACCAGCAGCACGGCGGTCGGGATGTGTCGGATCGTCGATCGCTTCATGAGCGGTGTCCTCGAATGGTTCCTACCTGAGAATCAGATTAACCCCCAGCGTGTCGTGCTGGTAGCTCTGGGGGAAGCGGGGAAAAGGGGCGGCAAGCTGTACTGCCCGCAAGCCGGCCAGATCGAAGGAATTGTAGCCCGAGGAGCGGATGATACGGACGTCGGAGATCTTACCGTCCCGGTGGATACGGAAATGGACGATGGCCTCGACCCCGGCGCCGAGCGAGGGACGCAGCCAGTTGGCGCTGATCAGGGCCAGCATCTGGTCGATGTAGTAGCTGTAGACAAAGTCAGGATTGTCCAGACCGCCGACAGCCGCACCAAAGGCGGAGGTTCCCAGGGAGCTGCCGGTAGGGGAGCCCATCCGCTGCTTGGGCTCGGCACGGCTCGGCGCCGGCACCGGTGGGGTGTCGCTCTCGGTCTTGGATGGCTCCGGTTTGCTGGGTGTCTTGGTGGGCTCCGG
>SBFI01000034.1 GCA_006227875.1 Acidobacteriota bacterium | reverse complement strand
TGTCGAGCTCCTGGATGGTGATGCGGATCTCGTCGCGCCGGTCGAAGAGCTCGGCAAACAACGGATCCCAATTGCGGATCCGACCCCCCGATTCGAGCAACCCCGCCATCTCGGTGACGTGCCGTTGCACCACCGAAACAAGCTCCGGATCGGTGGTCGTGGTAGTGGTCCTGACACCACTCGGAATCTCTTCGACGACCCTCTCGATTGCATCGTGGGCGTCGATCAGCGTCCACACCGTCCGCATCTCGGCAGGGGGACCGCCCCGTCCATCGTTGCCACCCCACCCACCGGCTCCACGCGGACCCGAGCGACGGCCTTGGTGACGGCCGTGGTGGTGATGGTGACCCCGGCAACAGTCGGTTGCTGGGCAGTCCGCACAATCACTGGCCGGATGCTGTTCGCCACAGCACGGGCAATGGCTCCTCCCGGTGGCGGCACCCTGCTCACCTGTTTGCGCCATCCCGGCGAGGATGGTCGACAGACCGAGCACGAGGCTCACCGCCAGGATCGTCGGCAGGGCGAAGTTTCGATGTGCATTTGCGATACTCATAGACGTCTCCTCTTGTAGGGAGCATTTTACCGAGGCCAAATCGGTAGAGCAGCCCTGACCGGGGAACCAGTTGCTTCAAAGCCGGTCTAAACTGCAAAGGGAGGTGGTCCAGTGAGAAGCTCGCATCGTCGATTGGAAGCCGTTGCCATTGCCCTGTTGCTGGCTTTTTGGCCTGTTCGGAGTCGAGCGGTGAGGCGCTGATTGCCGGACCCCAGGGGGGGCAGGGGGGCAACACAGGGGATATCCCCACCGGATCCGGTGGAGACAACACGGAGAGTCTCGAGACCATGAACGATAGGTGGAAAGAGGTCGATCGGCTTATTTCGGAGGACAAGTTCGAGGCGGCCTCGGAGCTGGCGGCCGAGATCCGCGAGGCCTCCCGGCAGAGCGGTGACGAGGAGAACTGGACCCGGGCCATCATCAAGGAGGTGCAGCTGCGCACCGCTCTCCACGGCTACGAGACGGCGGTCCGTTTCCTGCGCTCGGAGCCGTGGCCCGAAACCCCGCTCTATCGGGCCATCCTCGAACTGTTCTATGCGCAGTCGCTGGTCTCCTACATCCAGATCTACTCGTGGGAGATCGAACAGCGGGAGCGGTTCGACACCGGCGACGAGATCGATTTGAAGAGCTGGACCAAGCAACAGATCGTCGAGGAGGCGCACAAGGCCTACCTCGAGGTCTGGCGCCGGCGTGATGTGTGGGGGAGCGAGTCCCTCGGAGTGCTGGGCGAATATCTCGAACAGAACAACTACCCAGCCCGCATCCGCGGCACGCTGCGCGACAGCGTCACCTACCTTTGGGTGGAGCTGTTGAGCGACACCAGCCTGTGGCGGCCACGTCAATCCAACCAGCTCTATCGTCTGGATCTCGGAAGTCTCATCGCAGGTGACCCTGTCGGCTCGGCGCAGATCGAGCTGGACGATCCCGCCGTTCATCCATTGGTCAAGATAGGTGCTCTGCTGGACGATTTGGAGAACTGGCACCAAGATAATGAGCGCCCCGAGGCGGCCTTCGAGGCGGGTCGGGAGCGTCTGAGCCGTCTCCACGCCTCGTACAGCCGGGCCGACGATCGCGCAGCGATCCGCGCCGGGCTGCAACAGCGGCTCGATGCCCTCGGTCGTCGTTATCCCTGGTGGTCGGTGGGGCAAGCGACCCTCGCCGAGCTCGTCCAGGCGGATGACTCGCCGGACAGTCAGGTGCGGGCGCGGGAGATAGCTCTGGCGGGCGAAGAGGCCCACCCGGGCTCTATCGGTGGCGATCACTGCCGCGCCATCGTCGCCGGCATCGAGGCGCCCGGCTATTCGCTCCAGTCGATGGCCAACGACGGACCGACGAGGCGATCGATCCAGATCACGCACAAGAATTTGGAAACGCTCTACTTCCGAGCCTACCGTCTCGACCTGGTCGAGCAGATCGAAAGCAGCGAGGACTACAACGCCCTGCCGGGCTACCGGGAGGTGCCCGAGATCATCAACAGCCGGCTGCCGGATGCCGAGTGGAGCGTCGAGCTGCCGTCAACCCCCGACTACCGGTTTCATCGCACCTTCGTGACACCAACGATGGAGAAGCCGGGTCTGTTTGTCGTGGTGGCTTCGGCGCGACGCGATTTTCGCCAAACGGTAAACCGTGAGGCGGCGGTCAACCTGATCGTCACCGATCTTGTCTTGCTGACCCGCCAGCTCGACTCGATGCTCGAGACGACGGTGCGCTCCGGCGAGACAGGCAAGCCTCTGGAGCGGGTCCGGGTGTCGCTCTACCGCTTCGACTACCGCAAGGGCCACCAACGGGTGGAAACCCATCTGAGCGGAGCGGATGGCCGGGTAGAGTTCGCTACTCGCGAGTCGGATCGCTATAGCTACTTCGTTCTTGCCGAGAGGGGCGAGGACACGGCTGTCGATCTCAGCTATCAGCGGTTTCACCGCCGGGGTCAGCCAAGCCAGCAGACCGCAGCCCTCGTCTACACCGACCGCAGCGTCTACCGCCCACAGCAGACGATCCACTGGAAGGTGGTGGCCTATCGCGGTGGGGGTGAGAAGAGCACCTTTCGCACCCTGCCCAAGCAAGCTCTGACCGTGGAGTTGATGGATCCCAACTGGCAGGTGGTCGAGTCTCGCGCGGTAACCAGCAACGATTTCGGCTCGGCCTCGGGCGAGTTCGAGATCCCGACCGGCAGAATTCTCGGTGGCTGGTGGATTCGCACCTCGATCGGCGGGCAGATGGCGGTGCAGATCGAGGAGTACAAGCGACCCACCTTCGAAGTGACCGTCAGTGAGCCGGAAGGCGTTCTGCGCCTCAACCGGGAGGCGATCCTCTCGGGCGAGGTGCGTTACTACTTCGGGCTGCCGGTGGTAACCGGCAGTGTGGCTTGGCGGGTGGAGCGGGAGCCGGTCTATCCCCGCTGGTGGTACTGGTGGTATGGGAGCCCGACGGTCGAGAGCGAGATCGTCGCCGCCGGCACGACAACGCTCGATGCCGATGGCAAGTTCGAGTTGAGCTTTGTCCCCGCCGCCGACGAGCGCGAGGCGAGCGAGGGGGTGACCTACCGCTTTCGCCTCCATACCGACGTCACCGATGAAGGGGGCGAGACGCGTACCGCCTCCAGAGCCTTCCGACTCGGCTTTGTGGCCGTCGAAACGACGGTGGAGGGTGAGACCACCTTCTTTGGTGCGGGCGAGAACATCGAGCTCGAAGCGGTACGCACCGATTTGGATGGGGTGCCCCGAGCGGGTGAGGCCTCCTGGCGTCTGACCAGCCTCGAGCAGCCGGGGGAGGCCCTGTTGCCGGCGGAGCAGCCGATCCCGACCCGATCCGGGAAGGGAGAGCGCTATGCCACCCCGGGGGACCTTCTGCGGCCACGGTGGGAGACCGACGTCTCGGCCGAGCAGGTGGTTCGCCTGTGGCAGGACGGGAATGAGGTGCTGCGTGGGAGCCTCGTGCACGACGAGGAGGGCCGGACCAAGATCCTTCTTCCCGAGCTCGAAGCCGGCGTTTACCGGTTGCACTACTCGACGGTCGACGACTTCGGGGCCCGGTTCGAGACCACAAAGGAGATCGTGGTCGCCAAGGAGGGACAAGCGCCTCTGGCGTTGCCGGCTCTTCTCATGGTGGAGCGGTCCTCGGTTCCGGTGGGTGAGTCCGCCCGGTTGTTGGTGCAGTCGGGTCTTTCCGGCCAGGACCTGTTGCTGGAGATCTATCGTGGGGGTCAGCGCGTCGAGAGCCGGCGGCTCGACTCCGACCAGGGGACCCACCTCATCGAAATTCCCATCGGCAGAGAGCAGCGTGGTGGCTTTGGGGTACGGCTCACCGGCGTGCGGGATCACCAGTTGATGAGCCTGACCGGCACAGTTTTTGTCCCCTGGGACGACCGCGAGCTACGCCTCGAGTTCTCGAGCTTTCGCGACCGCCTGCGGCCCGGGTCACGGGAGACCTGGCGGGTCAAGGTCTCCGCCGCCGACGAAGCGGCACTCGAGACCGGTGCCGCCGAGCTACTGGCCTACATGTACGACCGCAGCCTCGATCTGTTTGCTCCGCACAACCCCATGAGCCCGCTGTCGCTCTACCCCTCTTGGATGGGGCACGGGTGGGTGCAGACCAGTCTGGGGTCGGGTGGCGAGATCTGGCAACAGGGGAGCTTTGGCTCACGACCCGGCTATCTGGTGCTCCACGGCGACCGGCTCGAGTTCTACAGCGGTTACGGCATCGGCGGCATGGGCCGCGGCCGCTATATGGCCAAGGGAGGGGTGGTGGCAGAAATGAGAATGGCGGTGCCGGCCCCTCCGCAGCGAGACGCGGAGGAGATGGTGGTGGCCGACGCGCTGGCAGAAGGGGAGGACACGGAATTCGACCAGGCGAACGAAGCCTCGTCAGAGGCCGATACCCTGGCCGAGTCGGGTGCCGAGCTCCGCACCGACTTTTCCGAGACCGCGTTCTGGGAGCCCCATCTGCTGGTCGACGAGGAGGGCACGGCGACCTTCGAGTTCACCGTACCCGACTCGGTCACCGAGTGGAATGTCTGGGTCCACGCGGTCACTCGAGATCTGCGCGGCGGCTCACTCACAAAGACCACCCGCTCGGTCAAGGACCTGATGGTGCGGCCCTACCTGCCGCGCTTCCTGCGTGAGGGCGATCGAGCGGCGATCAAGGTGGTGGTCAACAACGCCGGTGAGGAGGACTTCAGTGGTCACCTCGACTTCGAGATCTTCGATCCGGAGACCGAGGAGGGCTTGCTCGACGAGTTTGGACTGACCGAGACCGAGACTGTGAGTGTCGCCTTTGCCGTCGAGGCGGGTGGCGGTGCCAACCTGACCTTCCCGGTGGAGGTCCCGGCGCGGGTGGGGACGGTGGCGTTCAAGGTGGTGGCGCGGGCCGGGGATCTGAGCGACGGCGAGCTGCGGCCGCTGCCGTTGCTGCCGGGTCGGATGCACCTGAGTCAATCGCGGTTCGTGACACTGAGGGACGACGATCGCCGCGAGCTTCACTTTGCCGACCTGGCCGCCGGCGACGATCCGACCCTGGTCAACGAGCAGCTGGTGGTCACCCTCGATGCCCAGCTCTTCTACAGCGTGCTGCACGCCCTGCCCTATCTCGTCGACTACCCCTACGAGTGCACCGAGCAGGTGCTCAACCGCTTCCTTTCGACCGGCATCGTCTCGGCTCTCTACGACGAGTATCCGGCGGTGGCGCGGATGGCCAAGGAGTTCTCGGCCCGGGAGACCCGCTACGAGACCTGGGATGCGGTCGATCCAAACCGCAAGATGGCGTTGGAAGAGACCCCCTGGCTGATCTCGGCCAAAGGGGGACGGGAGCCGGCCGCGGATCTGATCAAGGTGCTGGACCCGCGGGTCGCCCGGGCGGAGCGGAGCTCGTCGCTGGCCAAGCTGGAGAAGGCCCAGACCTCGCTCGGCGGCTTCCCCTGGTGGCCGGGTGGCCCGCCCTCGCCCTACATGACGCTTTACATCCTCCAGGGCTTCTCCCGGGCGCTGGAATTCGGCGTCGAGGTGCCGCGGCAGGTCGTGGTCGAGGCCTGGAGCTATATGCACCGGCACTATCTGGACGAGATGGTGCGCAAGATGATGGCGCGGGACTGCTGCTGGGAGATGGTGACCTTTCTCAACTATGTGCTGTCGAGCTATCCCGACGACAGCTGGACCGGCGGTGTCTTCACCGGCGCGGAGCGCAAACAGATGCTCGACTTTTCGTTCCGGCACTGGCGAGAGCATTCGCCGCTGTCGAAGGCCCAGCTCGCCCTGACCCTGGAGCGGAGCGGCCGTTCGGACGATGCGGTCCTGGTGTTCGACAGCATCATGGACTCGGCCAAGACGACCCAGGACGAGGGCACCTTCTGGGCTCCCGAGGACCGGTCCTGGCTCTGGTACAACGACACCATCGAGACCCACTCCTTTGCCCTGCGCACCCTGACCGAGCTCGAGCCGGACGACGCCCGCCGCCATGGGCTGGTGCAGTGGCTGCTGCTCAACAAGAAGCTCAACCACTGGAAGTCCACCCGGGCTACGGCCGAGGTGATCTACGCCCTGATTCACTATCTCGAGCGCGAGGGGGCGCTGGGGGTGCGTGAGGAGGCCACGGTGGTCGTCGGTCCCGATACCCGGACCTTTGTCTTCGAGCCCGACGAGTACACCGGGAAGAAGAACCAGATCGTAGTCACCGGTGGCGAGATCGACCCGCAGACGATGTCCACCATCGTGGTGGAGAAGGAGACCAAGGGCTTTATGTTTGCCTCGGCCACCTGGCACTTCTCGACCGAGGAGCTGCCGGCGGAGGCCCGGGGCGATTTCTTTTCGGTTACCCGGCGCTACTTCAGACGTGTCGGCTCGGGTGACGAGTGGATTCTCCAGCCCCTGGAGGAGGGTGCGGCTCTGGCCCCGGGCGACCAGGTCGAGGTGCACCTGTCACTCCGCACTAAACATGCCGCCGAGTACATCCACCTGCGCGACCCGCGGGGCGCCGGCTTCGAGCCCGAGTCGACCACATCGAGCTACAAGTGGGACCTGGGAATCGGCTGGTACGAGGAGATCCGCGACAGCGGTACAAACTTCTTCTTCGAATGGTTGCCCGTCGGCGAGTACACGTTCAAGTACCGGCTGCGCGCCAATATGGCCGGCACCTTCAGGGTGGCCCCGGCGACACTACAATCGATGTACGCCCCCGAGTTCACCGCCTACTCGGCCGGTGCCGTGGTGGAGATCGATTAGCTGTTCGGTTGGCTACTGGGCCGAGGGGAGCCTGAGAACCTGGCCGGCGTAGATGCGGCTCGAGCTCAGGCCATTGACCTGTTTGACCTCTTCGATACTGGTCGAGGTGCGTCTGGCAATCTTCGACAGGGTGTCGCCCCGGTTGACCAGATAGAGGCTCGGTTGACCGTTGATCAGGTACTCGTCCCCGGTTTCTCGGTACTTCCAGGGGTAGACGGCCACGTGGTAGTGGATCGGATTCCGCTCCAGGGTGGCGTCGAGAATGCCGACGCTTTCCAGGGTCAGCAGGGTGCCCTCGAGCCAGCCTCGGCAGGACCGGCTCCAGGTGCGTCTGAGATCCATCGCCATTCCGGCCGGATGGACCGATTTTCGGGCTGCGTTTCGCGGCTGGCGGTTTCTGGGCCGGGTGAGGCTGGTGACGACCAGCTGTTCGTTGCAGGCCGCGCGGTAGCCCTTGGCCAGATCGAGAAT
>SBFI01000256.1 GCA_006227875.1 Acidobacteriota bacterium | reverse complement strand
ATAGGCATGGCTATCGTCTACCGCATTGTGGAAGAGCACGGCGGCAAGCTCGCCGTCGAAAGCGCTGAAGGAGAGGGAACCACGATCACCGTTGCTCTCCCGGTCGCACCCAGTACCATGCCGCTGTATCCAGTGGAGATTTAGAGGTGGCATCTCGCATCCTGGTCGTCGACGACGAGAAAAGCATTCAGGACTTCCTGCGGCTCTTGCTCGAGGAAGGGGGCTACGAGGTCACGACCGCCTCGTCGATGGAAGAAGGGCGAAAGATCTTCTTCGGCGACAGCTTCGATCTGGTTCTGTGCGACATCATCATGCCGGACGGCAACGGCCTGGACCTCCTGCGGGAGATGAAAGCCCACAACATCCGCTCCTCGGTCATCATGATGACGGCCTACACCTCGACCAAGTCGGCTATCGAAGCGATGAAGCGGGGAGCCTACGATTACATCTCCAAGCCCTTCGACGTCGAAGAGCTCAAGGTAGTCGTAGAGAAGGCGTTGGAGAAGACCGAGCTCGTCGACGAAAACGTCTACCTCCGTCGTGAGCTCGAGCAGAAGTACCAGTTCTCCAACATCATCGGGCGCAGCCGTCCGATGAAGGAGATCTTCGCGCTGATAGAACGGGTGGCCAAGACCAGCTCGACCGTGCTGCTCGAAGGTGAGAGCGGCACCGGCAAGGAGCTCATCGCCCGGGCCATTCACTATCAGAGCCCGCGCTCCTCCCACCGCTTTCTCTCGGTCAACTGTGGGGCCCTGCCGGAGAACCTGCTCGAGAGCGAGCTCTTTGGTCACGAGCGGGGGTCCTTTACCGGCGCGGTCCGTCAAAAGAAGGGGCTCTTTCGCGAGGCCCACCAGGGCAGCCTGTTTCTGGACGAGATCGGCGAGATGTCTCTCGCCATGCAGGTCAAGCTCCTCAGAGCGCTGCAGGAGAAGAAGGTCCGGCGGGTCGGTGGGCATCAGGAGGAGCCCGTGGACACCCGGATCATCGCCGCCACCAATCAGGATCTTCAGGAAAAGATCGAGAGCAACGATTTCCGAGAAGACCTCTACTACCGGATAAACGTCATCCCCATCCGGCTACCGGCGCTGCGCGAGCGGCGGGAGGACATTCCACTGCTTGTCGACTACTTCATCAAGAAGACCAGCAAGGAAATGGGAATCGAGCCCAAAAGAATTTCGGTCGAGGCCATGCGGGTGCTCGAGGGCTACTTCTGGCCGGGCAACGTGAGGGAGCTCGAGAATGTCATCGAACGGGCACTCGCCCTGTCGACGGATGAGAACATCAACCTCGACGACATTCCGATGCAGCTCGTCCAGGGTGGAACCAAGCATCCATCCTCGGTGGAGATACCCGATGAAGGTCTCGATCTCGAGAACTATCTCGACGGCATCCGGCGACAGATCATGGGACAGGCTCTCAGCCGGTGTGACGGCGTCCAGACCCAGGCTGCCGAGCTGCTGGGGATGACCTTCCGTTCCTTCCGCTACTACGCCAAGAAGATGGGCCTGACCGGCACCGTGGAGTCCGATCCAGGGGATCTCCATCCGGGCACCGCCGAGTAGACGGCCGCGAACTTCTCTTTATTCGAGCTATTCGGAGATGTCGTAGAGCTGTCCCAGGACAGCTCGATCGGAGGGGTCCAGGGCCGCTCCCCGGCCATCGTCGTGCACCGGGCCGCGCATGATGGAGTCGACCACGCCCGAGTGGGACAGCCCGAGCGTGTGCCCAAGCTCATGGGTCAGAACCTCGGCTTCGCCGCTCGGATTGCTGACGAAGAAACAGGCGCTGCCGTCGTTGGTGACGATGTCGGCCTCGAGAATCTCGAGAAAGAGCTGGTCGCGAAAGGTCCCCTTGACCCCCGGCTCGACAAAGTGACACTCCTGGCTGCGGCCGTTGTCGAACCAGACCCCGGCAAGCGACAGAATACCGCCCGCCGAACAAAGGAATTCACCCGCCACCTGATCCCCGGGGTCGCCCAGAAGCAACGCGTTCACACCGTCGGCCGAGCCAAAGCCCGCTCCCGGGCCCGCTGCCCTGGTGGCGGTGAGCTGGATCCTCGACTCGCTCGCCCGACTCCAGGCGCTCCGCGCCTCGTCGAAGAAACCACGACCGGCCGGTCCTCGCTTGCGAGGGATGTCCAGGCTCCATTGGACACTCTTGGCGCGATCGAACGCGGACCATCTGAAGTTGAGTCCGGTGCAACGGGGATCGCCGCTCACCGGCATATCGCCGTCACCCAACCTCAACAGGTAGTCGGCCCGTAGGGCTTCCCCGCGATCACGCGCCGAGAGCCACTCGACAAAGGCCTCGAAGTCTCGGGGACCATCGAGTAGGTCTTCTTCCAGGGTCTCCCCGGCCGTCACAGAGAGGGCTTCCACCGTCTCCGAGAGATTGCGCAGCGCCAGCCGGCTGTCCCCGCGCTGGAGCTCGTGGAAGGCTCCCAGCATCAGATGCAGAATGGCGTAGGTGCCGTCACCCCGGGGCTCGAGAAAGAGCAGTGACCGCTCCCCTTGCCGGAAGCTCGGCGCCCCCCAGATTCTCAGGCCAATGCCGTCGGTGCCAATGCCGCCGAGCACCCGCACGACGATAGTGCTGCCCGCCACGTAGCCCTTTACCACCCTCTCGACCTGGAAGAAGTAATCGGTCGAGGGCGGTCCCGCAATCGGCGCCGGCTCGGACGCCAGGACGGTGGCCTGGACGATCAGCGCCGCCTGGTCCGCCAGCGCGCTGTCGGAGATCATGGTGAAAGTGGTGGCACCCGCCGGCAGAGCCAGCAGGGCGAGTAGAAACACGATCGAGGAAGTTGCTCTCATGGTCAACTGGGCGATGCCTTGGTGCTCATCTTGGAGCTCTCGGACCCGCTTGCTGCGCCGCTCTTCGACTCCTTCTTGCCGCTGTCACCGCCACCGGCGTCGCTCTTGGGCTTCGAGCCGTTGCCCGAGTCCTTTTTGCGAGCGTAATCGGTGACGTACCAGCCGGTACCTTTGAACTGCACCGCCGGGGCCGACAGGAGCCGCTTCATCTTCCCGCCGCACTCCGAGCAATCATCTATCGGCGGTGCACCCACACGCTGCAGAACCTCCGTTCTGGTTCCACAGCTCGAACATTCGTACTCGTAAAGCGGCATCTGTGTCTCGACCTCAACCCTCGAAGCTATCCCCGGCAGTCTTCAGCTGTATTTTGACAGGTCCTTTGCTCTCCTGCTGAGAGGGGTGGCGCCGAACCAGATTCCAGGCCTGAAAGGCATACAGGATCTTGGCGTTTTCAGGCGCCGTTCGCGGCCCTTCGTTGAGCAGCTCGTACAAGGTCTTCTTTCCATCCACCATCGCCAGCAGGCGATAGTCATCGGAGTCCAATCCCAGCTCGATCAGATCCTCCAACAGGAACGATGGCTCGAGAATCGTCTCTTTGCCACCCAATCTCGCCACCAGGGGTTTGGCATCCGGTGCCTGCCGGATCCCCTGTACCACTACCTGTCCGATGGGAAGCTGAATCTGGACCATGTCCTCGTCCGTCAGGGCGCCGATGCCGAAAGTAACCTCGCCCTGGTCCCAATAGAAAAGGCTCCAGACGATGTTTTCGATCTGCGCCCGAATAGATTCGAACACCTCGACCGGTGAGAGAATTCCCTTTTCGATGCACAGCACACCAAAGCGCTTGCTGGAAGATTCTCTCTCCTTCTTGACCTTCGCCAGCTGTTTGGGCTCCAGCGT
>SBFI01000114.1 GCA_006227875.1 Acidobacteriota bacterium | reverse complement strand
GTTCTGCCGACGCCTTCACCCATCCCCCAGTCGATACCGGTGCGTGGGGCGTAGATCACCTTGTACCGATCGGAGCGGGCCAGAAAGATCCCTCCATTGAGGCTGGAAGCGGCGGCAAACTGAATCTGCTCGCCGAAAGGCCGGAGATCGGATGACGTGAGCAGGGGCCAGAGCGAGCGCCCGTCGCCGACGCCGGAGTGGGGCGCACCCACGAGCTCGCGAAGCGTCTCGTGAAGATCGACGTTGCTCGTAGCCATGTCGACGACATGTGGTTCCAGTCGGCCGGGCCACCAGAAGATCAAAGGAATGTGGAGTTGGTCTTCATACAGTGTGTAGCCGTGGAGAACACTACCGTGCTCGAACAGCTCTTCGCCGTGGTCGGAGGTGATGATGACGAGAATCTCTTCCGGCGGATATCGTCGCTTGAGCTCTTCGATGAATAGCGCGATCTGGGCATCGTTGTAGGCCAGGCCGCCGTCGTAGAGTCCCCTGATCATTTGTCTGTCGGCCTCGTCCGGATCGATTCGGTCGTGCCTGATCGCCATCAGGGTGGCGGTGGTGCCGGTCAGCTCCGAATCGATGCCAGCGGTGAATCGGCTGTGGAAGGGCTCGGGAGGATCGTAGGGGTTGTGGGGATGGACGGTATGCACGTAGGCAAAGGCCCGTTCGTCCTCGCCGAGACCATCTAGCCAGTCGATAGTGGCCCGATGGACTTGTTCGGCATTGTCGTTATATGCGCCCGGAGCATCCTCGTATGGCTTAAACAGAACTTCGAGGGCGTGGTGATCGAAACCGCGGCTCAAGCCAAAGCCGGGTGAGAGGTGGCCGTTGCCGGAGAAGACCCCGGTCCGGTAGCCGGCTGCGCCGATGACTTCCGCCAGCGTAGCCGGACCCTCCGCCGGGAGCGTGGTGTGGCCCTGGGTCAGAAAGGTCTGACCCGTAAACAGCGACTTGGTCGATGGCAGTGTATTGGGGGCGACGGTTAGATGACGGGTAAAGGTGGCCCCGCTTGTGGCCAGGCGATCCAGATTGGGGGTGGCCCTGGGATCCCCACCCAGATGACCGAGACGATCGGCGCGGAGGGCGTCGAGAACGTAGAGCACGATCAGCTTTGGTGAAGCGGGCGGATCCTCCGGCGCGATGGGGGAGTCGGGGTGTGCGGTGGCCAGACCGAGATCTCGCCATCTGGCGGCGGGGCCCTGCCCTCGTGCCAGCAGCCGGATCCTGACAAACCCCGGGCCCTCGCTGAGGGCAACCTCGAAGTGCTTTGCGCGGCCGAACCAGGACCATCCGCCTCCACTCCACTCGAAGGCGGTCTCCGGCTCCTCACCATCTCGCTCGACGAGGAGGACGAACTCCTGGTCGGCACGGGCGCCACGCGGCGGCACAAAGCTGCCCACGAGCGTCGCCATCGCTTCCGTTCGTCGCACGAAGTCGATCATGGAGCTGCCGGATTGGACGATGTCACGGTCTTCGAATATCACCTCACCCGGAGGCAGGGCGGTTTCAAACTCGGCATCGTCGATCACGACATGGGAGCCCTCGGGGTAATGGAGGGTGATGGGAAATCGCCCCAGCGGCAGGTCGGCCGGTAGGACGACCTCCAGCGGCTCGGTCAGTGGGATGAATACCCGCTCTCCCCCGGCAACTTCGATGCCGACCTTCGCGTCCGCCGCGGCCTCGATAACCCGGTTCTTCATCAGCAGTGACCGCTCTCGACGGTCGAGGCTGACCGCCTCGATCCGCGCGCCGCGCGCCAGCGGCAGCAGACGGATCGGCCCCTGTCGGCGAACACGCCACCAACCCTGGAGAAAACGGTTGCCGTCGGTTGCCGGCGGCTTGGCGATGGGACGGCTCTCCGTCAGCACATCCGGAGCGTGTAAGCCGTCCAGCAGGGGGTGGAGCCGATCTGTCGTCGGTCTGCCACAGGACGTCGCGCCCAGGACCGGGAGGAGTAGGAACAGGCTAGCGAGGCGGCTAATCATGGTCTGAATCCAGGCTCGATCCTATGGTACATTTCGATGCCATGAAACCGCTTGTCGCTGTGATCATGGGGTCGCGCTCCGACTGGGAAACCATGGAGCATGCTACGAGTACTCTGGAACGATTGGAAGTCCCCCACGATGTGCGCATCCTCTCGGCACATCGGACTCCCGACGCCCTTTTCGAGTACATCCAGCAGGCCGAGGCGGATGGGGTAGAGGTCTTCATAGCCGCGGCCGGTGGTGCCGCCCACTTGGCCGGTGTCATCGCCGCCAAGACGGCGTTGCCGGTTCTGGGTGTGCCCATGGACTCCAAACATCTCAAGGGGATGGACTCGCTGCTGTCGATGGTGCAGATGCCCGCCGGTATTCCGGTGGCGACCCTGGCCATCGGCAAGGCCGGCTCCATCAATGCCGCTCTCTTCGCCGCGGCCATCCTGGCCGCCAAACATCCAAAGATCGGCGATGCCCTGCGTGGCTATCGTGAAGAGCGGGCGTCCCAGGTCCTGGCCGATCCCGATCCTCGGCAGCCACCACCTTAGTCCGGCGAGTAGGTCGGAGTGCGGTCGCGGCTTCGCAGTCAATATCAGGTCGACGCCTCATGAGAGATCTCATCGGAGACTATTTCAGCGCCGCGGAGCACGAGAGAATCCGGCAGGCGGTCGAGTCGGCCGAAGGTCAGACTGCGGGCGAGATCGTGCCCTACGCGGTCGTCGCCAGCGACAACTACGGTGAGACGGCGTGGAAGGGAGCGACGCTGGCGGCCCTGGCCGCGGCTTTGGTGGCGGCCGGGCTCCATGGTCTGGGCGGTTTCTGGGGGGTTGGCGGCTTCTTGTGGCTGGGTCTGCCAACGGTCCTTGGAGCCGCGACCGGCTATCTGGCCGCGGCACGCGTTCCCTGGCTCAAGCGCTTGCTGGTGGAAGCCGATGTAATGGAGCGCCGCGTCGAGCACCGCGCCGCCCTGGCGTTTATCGAAGAGGAGGTCTTCTTTACCCGCGAGCGGACGGGGATTCTCATCTTTGTTTCGGTGTTCGAGCGGCAGGTGCTGATCCTGGGCGACAGCGGTATCAATGCCAAGGTGGAGCCCGAAGAGTGGGGTGAGATCGTCGCCGGGATTGCCGCCGGCATCGCGGCCGGCGAGCCGGCGGATGCTCTGATCGAGGGCATCGGCAAGTGCGGCGAATTGCTGGAGCGGCGCGGGGTGGAGATCCGACCCGACGACATCGACGAGCTGACCGACGAGCTACGGACCCGGGACCGGTAGCGCCGATGATGGGCACGGCGCGCAGACTTTGTCTCCCGGTCCTCGTCGCGGGGCTCGTACTTCTGTGGCCTGGCGGAGCCCCCACCCTCGCCAAGGAGGTTCCCTTTCTCACCGGTCGTGTAAACGACTACGCGGAGATGATCGATCAGGTAACCGAGGAGCGGATCGATTCCAAGCTGCGTGGTTTTGAAGAGGCGACGGGATCACAGGTGGTCGTTCTCACCATCGAGAGTCTCGAAGGCGATCCCCTGGAGGACTTCTCGCTGCGTGTGGTCGAGACCTGGGAGCTGGGTCGCCAGGGTGTGGACGACGGACTGCTGCTGCTCGTTGCCCGTGACGATCGAAAGATGCGAATCGAGGTGGGGTATGGCCTGGAAGGCCGGCTCACCGACCTGGAGAGCGGCCGCATCCTCAACAACATTCTCCGGCCGGCATTCAGGAGTGGCGAGTTCGCCGCCGGCATCGAGGCCGGAGTCGATGCCATCGTGGGTACTCTTCAGGGGGAAGAGGTCATCCCCCTGGAGCCGCCCGCAGCGCTCGACTCCGAGCTTCCCGAGGGACTCGTGGGTCGTCTCGGATTGTTCCTGTTCTTTCTCTTTATCATTGGGATTTTTGCTCTCGTAGCGCTCTTTTCCGAGGGTTGCAGTGGCTGGTTTCTGTATCTCTTCTTGACCCCTTTCTTTTTTGCATTTCCAGGTGGACTGATCAGTCCTGCGGCTGGTCTGTGGTCCGGGTTTGGATGGCTGATTCTGTTTCCGCTGGCCAAGCTCTGGCTCAGCAAGTCGGCATCGGGCCGCCGGTTTGTCAAGCGGCATCCCGGGTGGACTTCCTTTCCCTCCTCAGGCGGCTGGAGTAGTGGTGGATGGGGGGGTGGAGGATTCTCCGGCGGTGGCTTTTCCGGTGGCGGCGGCAGCTTTGGCGGCGGTGGGGCATCGTCGAGTTGGTGAGTAGAGGGAGAGTTCGATGAGCGCGATCGTCACCGCACTGTGCTTCCTTGGGTACTTCCTGGGCTATGTCTTCTACGCTCGCTATCTGTCCCGCAAAATCTTCGTCCTCGACGAAAGCGCCACGACGCCCTCTCACGAGCTGCGGGACGAAGTGGACTACGTGCCCACCAATCGGTACGTCCTCTTCGGCCACCACTGGGCCTCGATCACCGGTCTGTCGCCCATGCTGGGCCCGGCGGTAGCCGTCATCTGGGGTTGGCTGCCGGCGATGCTCTGGGTCGTGATCGGTGCACTGTTCGTCGGTTGCGTGCACGACTTCGGCTCATTGGTAGTGAGCATGCGGGCAAAGGGGATGTCGATCGGCAAGGTGACCGAAGGGATCGTCGGGCCGCGCGCCAAGACCCTTTTTCACCTCATCATCTTCTTTGGCATCGCGCTGGCCATGGGTGTCTTTGTCTATGTCATCGCGGTCATGTTCTCCATCACCGAATCCTGGAATCCGGACGAGCCGATGGCCGACCCGTCCTCCTTCCCGACGGCGGTCTTCCCGTCGGCGGCGCTGATCGCCATCGCCATGGTCATGGGCTACCTGCTCTATCGCAAGAAGTTCCCCCTGCTGGCAACCACCGCGGTCGGCTTCGTGCTGATGCTGTTGTCGGTCTGGGGCGGGATCGAGTGGCCGCTGCTCTGGATGGAGCGGGGCACCTGGCCCGGGATGTCCACCTGGATCGTGATTCTGCTGCTCTATTCGTTTGTCGCCTCGGTGCTGCCCGTTTGGAGCCTGCTCCAAGCGCGCGACTTTCTCAATTCGCTCTTGCTCTATCTGGGACTGATTCTGAGCTATCTGGGCCTGTTTGTGTGGCGGCCGGAGTTTGCCGCCCCGGCTTTTCGGCCCAACCCCGAGGGTGCCCCCAGCTTCTACCCCTTTGTCTTCATCATCATCGCCTGTGGTGCCGCCAGCGGCTTCCACTCGCTGGTGGCCTCGGGTACCACGGCTAAACAGATCGACAAGGAGACCGACGCTCGCTTTATCGGCTATGGGGGGATGATCGGTGAGTCGCTGCTGGGGCTGCTGGCGGTGCTCGCCTGTACCGCCGGTGTCCTGGGCGCCGGCGGCTACTCGGCCGCCGAGGTCTGGACCGACAACTATCGGGACTGGGGCTCGATGCAGTCTCTCGGCACCCAGGTCGGGGTCTTCATCACCGGTGCGGCGCGCTTTATAGAGAAGCTCGGGGTCGCCGACCACAAGATAGCTACCGCCTTTATCGCAGTTGTCGTGGTCTCGTTTGCCCTGACCACGCTCGACTCGGCCACCCGGTTGCTGCGGTTCAACATCACCGAGATCGGTGACACTCTGAATCTACGCATCCTCGACAACCGATTTGTCAGCTCGCTGCTGGCGGTGCTGGTCATCGCCTTCTTCGCCTTCTACGAGATCGGCGATCAACCGGCCGGGCTGGCGCTCTGGCGGTTGTTTGGCACCACCAACCAGCTGCTGGCCGGGCTGGCGCTGTTGGCGGTGACGCTCTATCTGGTGAAGCGGGGCAAGAACCCCTACTTTACCGGCATTCCGATGATCTTCATGGGTGTCTCCACCATCGTCGCCATGCTGTCGAATCTGCGCCGCTTCTGGTCGCAGTGGGACGAGGGCGGCAGCGTGCTCTTTGTCGTCGGTCTGATCCTGCTGGTGCTCGCCATCTGGCTGATACTGGAGTCCCTGGCAGCGCTCATGCGCTTCCGAGGACAGAAGCCGATCGAGACCATGCAGATCGTCTACGACGATGAGGCCTGAAGCGGTCGGCCTCCGTGCCGGCCGATGCCGGTATCAGCGCCGGCGAGCTGTTGTCGGAGGTCGAGAGACGACATCAAAAGCCGTGACCCCGGGCAAGCCGTCCACAAAGAACACACCAAAGGCCCTCGCCGGGGTCTGGAATCCCGGCTCTAGGCTGTCTTCCAGGACCCGCCGCAGGGACTCGACGGCAGCGGAGGCGGTGAGGGTGTAGCCCTCGGGTGTCTCGAGGGTGGCGGATCGGGTATCGCCCGCCGCGTTGCGGACCTCTCCCCACAAGTAAGCGCGAGCGGTCGACCTCGCCTCCTCATCCGGTCCGGTCACCAGGTGGCCGATCCACCATTGCAGCATACGCTTCACTGGACGCACGCCAAGGGTGGATACGAGCGGGCTCCACCGGCGTGCCCTGGCGATGACTCCGGGCGGCGCACTGGCGTAGACCCTGATGTTGGGGATGCCGGTGGTGACGTGGGCGGTGACGAGGTCACCCCAGGGGATGGTCAGAGCCCAGCGCTTGCCACACGAGAACTCGATCTCTCTGACGTCGTGGGCAAA
>SBFI01000385.1 GCA_006227875.1 Acidobacteriota bacterium | reverse complement strand
ACCGTTGAGGGTCTCGTGAAGACGCAACCAGAGATCTCGAATCATTTCCATCGTTCAGCTCTCTTGCCACCCGTGACGACCGATGAGGGGTACAAAAACCACCGCCTCTCCCTCCTGACGACGCGTGCCTCGCTTTGTCTTACGATAGACCACGAGTCGCTGCAGCTCTCGGCCGCCTTCAGGTATGACCAGCTTCCCCCCCACCGCCAGTTGATCGAGCAGCGGTTGGGGTGCACTCGGCGCTCCGGCGGTGACAATGATGCGGTCGAACGGCGCCATTTCGCTCCAACCGACCGAGCCGTCGAATGTCTGGATTTTTACATTTTCCAGATCCAGGTCGCGCATCCGCTGGATCGCCTGTTGAGCCAGCTTGGAGACCCTCTCCAGGCTGAACACCCGCCGCGCCAGCTTGGCGAGAATCGCGGTTTGATAACCCGAGCCGGTGCCGACCTCCAGCACCGAGTGCTCGGCCTGGACATCCAGCAATGCGGTCATTTGAGCCACGATATATGGCTGCGAGATGGTCTGTGAGGAGCCGATGGGGAGGGCATGATCTCCATAGGCCTGCGAACGCATCTCGCCGGGCACAAAGACGTGCCGCGGTATGTCGCGCATCGCCTGGAGAACCCGGGCGTCCTCGACGCCCCGCGAGGCGACGAGTCGCACCATTCGCTCACGCTGATAACTGAGGTCGGAGCTCAAAGACTCAGGCTCTCCGCCAGCCGCCCCAGCCGGCGGCTCCATTGCGGGTTCTGCTCGAGACCCCGGTAGTCCGTCAGATCCAGATGAAGAGGGGTTACCGAGACGAGCCCGGAGGAGACCGCTTCGTGGTCTGTACCCTCTTCTTCCTGCCACTCGGGAGTACCCGCTATCCAGAAGTACCGGCGACCACGTGGATCCTCTTTCTCGACGACGACCTGTTTGTACATCCTCTTTCCCAGACGGGTAAACCGCACACCCCTGATCGTCCCGGCGGGAATATTGACGTTGAGCAAGAGATCTTCGGGCAGGGGATCCTCCAACAAGACCTCCACGAATTGCCGGGCAAATGCCGCCGCCGAGTCGAACGAAAAATTCTCCCCGACCTCCTGGCTGAACGCTATCGAGGGGATCCCGAGTAAAGTCCCCTCGAAGGTAGCGCTGACCGTTCCCGAGTAGGTCACGTCGTCGCCGAGGTTGGAGCCGAAATTGATCCCGGAGACCACCAGATCGGGAGGGGTGGCCTTTTGCAGCCAAAGCACGGCCAGATTGACGCAATCGGTCGGCGTGCCGTCGACCGAATAGACGCTTTCCTCCAACTGTCGCATACGAAGGGGACGATGAAGGGTCAGCGAATGGCCCGCGGCGCTCTGCTCCCTATCGGGTGCCACCACGGTGACCTTCCCGACCGCTTTGAGCTCTTGGGCGAGGAGCTTGATCCCTTCCGAGAAGACCCCGTCGTCGTTGGTGACCAGAATCCTCTTCATGCCAAACTCGAAGTCGCCAACACGATCAGCTCTACTCGTCTCGATCGAGGTACTTGCCGACGATCGGCTCCAGATCTTGGCGTGTCTTCTCGGGGATCAGATCGGGCTCGGTGATCAATGCGTGCTTTAGGCACTCGCCACAGCCACAGCTCCGCTCTGTCGGCAACCGCCGGACGATGCGCTTGACCACATCCTGAGCCGTTGCCGCGTTCTGCTGGACGACCTCCATGACGGCCTGGCCACTGACGTCTTCCTCCTCCTCGTGCCAGCAGTCGTAGTCGGTCACCATGGCCACGGTCGCGTAGCAGATCTCGGCTTCGCGGGCCAGCTTGGCCTCCTGCAGATTCGTCATGCCGATAACGTCGACGCCCCACTGCCGATAGATCTCCGATTCGGCTCGGGTCGAGAATTGCGGACCCTCCATGCAGATATAGGTTCCGCCCTTGTGCACCCGAGCACCGGCCTGCTTGGCGCCCTCGAAGAAGATCTCATGCAGCACCGGACAGATCGGATGCGCCAGCGAGACATGGGCAACCAATCCATCGCCGAAGAAGGTGTCCTTGCGGTGGCGAGTGCGGTCGAAGAATTGATCGGGAATGACGATATCGGTCGGCCGGTAGTCGATCTTCATGGAGCCGACGGCACTGACCGAGACCAGCCATTCGGCACCCAGTACCTTGAAGCCGTAGATATTCGCTCGAAAGTTGAGCTCGGACGGCAGAATCCTGTGACCGCGGCCGTGTCGGGCCAGAAAGGCGACCTTGTTACCGTCCAGGTCTCCCAAGACGAAAGGGTCCGATGGCTCGCCAAACGGCGTCTCGATCTGCCTCTCATCCTCGACCTGGAGACCCTCCATCTGGTAGAGGCCGCTACCACCGATGACACCGATTCGAAACTCGCTCATCTGACTCTCCTTTATGGAATCGCATCGACGACAGATAAAGCCGTTGCCAGCGCTTGGCGACCCAACTGGCCACTGACCAAGGGGCTGTCTTTTCCCTTACATCGAGATATGAATGCCTCCAGCTCTCTCTTGAGCGGCTCCTCCTTTTCGACCAACAGGTTGTCGGGGACGATCCGCCGCTCATCGTCGCCCCCCTCGAGACGATAACCTTTGATCTCCTGCTGATGATAGTCCACCGAGTAGTACCCTCTCCCCTGCAGGAAGACCCTCAGCTTGCGAACCCTTTCGGAAGAGACTCTGGACGCGGTGAGATTTGCGACACACCCCGACTCCAAGGCGATGCGTGCGTTGGCGATGTCGATACGTGGCGACAGGACACTGATGCCGGTCGCCCGCACCTCGGCTACCGGACTGGTGTCGAGTGCGTGGAGGATCTGTAGATCGTGAATCATCAGATCCAAGACCACATCGACATCGAGACTACGCGGAGTAAAGACGGCCAGCCGATGAACCTCGACGAATCCAGGCGGATTCTCCAACTGCAGAAGGCTCTGAACCGCGGGGTTGTAGAACTCGACATGCCCGACGGCAAGGACACGATCACCGGCCGCAGCCAGCAGGCGATCCGCCTCCTCCAGTGACGAGGCCATCGGTTTCTCGATGAGGACGTGGTTCCCGTCCTCCAGTAACCGGCAACCTATCTCGGCGTGATCGACCGTCGGCACGGCGACCACGACCGCTTCGACCTCTTGCGCCAGACTCTCCAGATCGGGCCAGGAGCGGGCCCCGAACTCCTTTGCCACCACCTCCCCACGCTCCGGCCGACGGTCATAGAGGCCTACCAGGGCAACTCCCGGGAGCTGCGACAGGATGCGGACATGATGACGGCCCAGAGCTCCCGTACCGACCACACCTATGCGCAGATTACTCAGTGGCGGCTCCTCTGCTGGTACGCCGACCAGGAAGGGATTTGATGATGCCCCTCTGCGTCGTCGAGACAAAAGCGATCAGATAGTCGATCTCGGGCGTTCCCGAAAACTCCTCGCGCAGCCGATCCAGAGCCTGCGTCGTGTTGAGCCCCGAGCGCAGCAGGACCCGCACCGCCCTGTCCAGCGTCTTCAGAGTCTGGTTGTCGAAGCCCTTTCTGCGCAGACCGATGGAGTTCACACCGTAGCAGGCCGGCTTGTAGCCGACGGTCTTGATGAATGGCAGGGCATCCTGGCTGATGACCGAATAACCGCCGATGTAGGCGTGACGACCCACCCGACAGAACTGATGAACCCCGCTGTATGCACCCACCACTGCGTCGTCCTCGACCAGGACATGCCCGGCCAGCGTCGCGCCGTTGCTGAAGATCGTTCGGTTTCCAATGTGGCAGTCGTGAGCCACATGGGTGTAGGCCATGAAGAGATTGTCGCTGCCGATGGAGGTATATCCCCCACCCGCCTCGGTCCCACGATGGACAGTCGCAAACTCCCGAAACTGATTGCGATCACCGATCTCCAATCGAGTCTTCTCCCCCTGGAACTTGAGATCCTGGGGTTCAAAGCCGATACAGGCATGGGAAAAAACGCGGTTTTCGACGCCCATCTTGGTGGGACCTGCGATCTGGGCCCCGGCACCGATCTCGGTGCGAGCACCAAGACTCACCTCGGGGCCAATCACCGCGTAGGGTCCGACCACAACTCCGGCAGCCAGCTCGGCGCCGGGATCGACTATCGCCGTGTTGTGAATCTCAGCAGACATGATGATCTCGGTAGTGAGGTCTCGGAAAAGGAGACAGCTTCCAAAAGGGGGGAGCGCCGTCTATCGATCGACCATTGCCGACGAGAGCTCGGCCTCGGCCACGAGCTTGCCGTCGACCAGTGCCCGCGCGGATAGCTTGCAGTAGACCTCTCGTAGACGAACGATCTCGATTTCGAACCGCAACTGATCTCCGGGCACCACGGGTTGGCGAAACTTGGCCTTGTTGATGGTGGTGAAATAGATGATCTTGTCCTCGCGATGCGGAAGATCGTGCAGCAAGAGAAGAGCACCGGCCTGCGCCATCGCCTCGATCACCAGGACCCCGGGCATCACGGGATGGCCTGGGAAGTGTCCGGTAAAGAACTCCTCGTTGACGGTGACGTTCTTGATGGCGACGATTCGCTTCTTCGGCTCGATCTCCAGTACCCGGTCGACAAGAAGGAGTGGATATCGGTGAGGGATCACCGACATGATCCACTCGATGTCCGGCAGCGGCGGCTGTTCACTCACCGCTCTTCTCCTGCTCGCCATCCATGCTCTTCGCCTCGAGAGCCCGCAGGCGCCGAAACAGCTCGGCCAGTCTCCTGGTCAGGGCCTGCTGTCGTCTCCAGCCGGCGGCATCTCCCGCCGGTATGCCGGCCACGGTCTTGCCACTCGGCACCGATTTGAAAACGGCCGACTTGGCGGCCACCTGGGCTCCGTCGCCGAGCTCCAGATGTCCGGCGGCTCCCGACTGACCGGCCATCACCACGCCGTTTCCCAACCGCGTGCTGCCGGAAAGACCGGACTGCGAGACCAGGATGCAACCACGTCCCAGACGGACATTGTGAGCCACCTGCACGAGGTTGTCGATTTTGGTTCCCGCGCCCAGACGTGTCTCGTCGAGAAGACCCCGATCGACGGTCGTGTTGGCTCCAATCTCGACATCCTCCTCGACCACAACTCTGCCTATGTGGGGCAGCTTTTCGTGCCGGCCCTCGTGGAGGGCATAGCCGAAGCCATCGCTGCCGATCACCACTCCCGAATGCAGGATGCACCGGTCTCCCACTTCGCAGTGGTCGTAGAGTACCACCCGCGGGTAGAGAATCGCATCCTCCCCGACCGTGCACTTCATGCCGATGACGACATGGGGATGGAGAGTGACGCCCTCGCCGATCCGGCTGTCCCGCCCGACTACCACGTAGGCCCCAACCGAAGCGCTAGTCGCAATCTCTGCCCCCTCCTCGACAATGGCCGTCGGATGGACCCCCGGAGCCGGCTCGGATCGCTGCTCGAACAGGCCGAGCAGGGTCTTCAGCGAGAAATAGGGATCCTCGACTATGACCAGGTCTTTTTGGATCTCCCGGCAACCCGGATCAACCAACAGAGCGCCGGCGCCGCTTTCCACCGCCTGGCGGCGATAGCGCGGGTTGGTCAGAAAAGAGAGGTCTCTCGGTCCAGCCGTATCGAGCGGTCGCAGGGCGTCGATCTCCCGGTCGGGATCCCCCTCGACCGTACCGCCCACCAGCTCGGCCACCTCGGACAGTCGGTAGGGCGCCAAAAACTAGTTCTCCGCCGGTGCCGGCGCCGGTGTGGCTGTAACCTGGTCGAACCGCTCCAGGATCGTGTCCGTGATGTCGACGGTGTCCGAGGCAAACAGCAGGCCACTCTGGAACTTGTTGAAGATCACCGAGTAGCCGAGCTCGACCGCCACCTGATTGATGATCGGCATCACATCACGTTCGATAGTCCCAAAGGCCTCTTCCTGGCCCTCTTGCAGGGCTCTTTCGGCGTCGTCCTGGAAGCGCTGGTAGTCGATCAGTTTGTCTTCCACCTGCTTTTCGAGCTCTGCGAGGCGATCTTGCGACAGCGAGAGTCGGCCCTCCGCCAATCGGTCGCGAAGGGCGGTGATCTCGCTTTGGAACGTCTGGGCCTCGGCCTGTTTCTGCTCACGAAGATTGCGCAAGGTTTCGACCGCCGCCTGGCCGACCTTCGAATCGAACAGGAGTCTCTGGACGTCTATCACGGCTATCCTGGCCGTATCGGCTGACGATCCTCCGGCCTGAGCCAGAGCCGCACCGGCCTGGCACATGAGCACCAGGGACAATGCGGCGACGAGCGCCAGCCTGGCTCGCCACGAGTTCGGAGTCTCGATGTTGGAACACATTTGAGATGCTCTCCTCTCTGGTTAGAAACTTGGACCTATGCTGAACTGAAAGGTCTGGAATCGGTCGTCCGGGAAAGGACGGAGGTTGTTCGAATATATAAAGCGCAAAGGAGCCCCCAGCATCGGAACATTGACCTGAAACTCGACACCAGCCGTGGCGCTGAAGTTCCTTGTGCTGAAATCCTGCTCGCCGAGAAAGACCTTGCCGGTGTCCTGGAACAGGACCACTCTAAAGGGCCCGCCGACGACCAGAATATACTCCAGATTCATCTGAAAGGACCGCTCACCGCCAAGAGGGAATCCGGAGGGATCGGTCACCGTGTTGCCGTCCTCGTCCCTCACCCAGATCGAACGAAACTCGAACCCCCGAATGCTGTTCTCGCCACCGAGATAGAAACGGTCGTTGAATAGCAGAACCTGACCACTATAGGGCTCGACCCAACCCAATCTGAGATTGAAGGCCGCCACGGTTCGCAGACCCGTTTTGGTCACGGGCAAATACTTGGTGAAAAACGGTATGATCCGGTAGAAATCGGTATCACCGCCGAGTGCCCCGCCGGCGATCTCCGCCGCGGCGCCATAGCGAACCCCCGATGTCGGCTGTAACCGGCTGTCTCTCTTGTCCTTTGCAAAGCTGACACGCAACGACGAGATCGTGCGCTTGAATTCCTGCTCGATCAGGTCACCGGAGAGGGAGAAGGCCGTCCTTCGCTCATCGGTATCGGCAAAGGTATAGGCGAAGGTGAGTGTCCTGAAAAGGCTCAGGTTCCTACCATAGGTGAGGACTATCCCGCTCGATTCCTGAAAGACGTTCTGATTCGAGAGCTGGCTGTAGTCCAAGCTTCGTCTGAAGGCCTGGATACCGGCATTCTGTGGTTTGTCGAGAAACCAGGGTACAAAGTAGGAGACATCGAAGATGCTCTGACGCGAGCCGGCCTGGAGCGACACCGCCACGGTCTCGCCCCTGCCCAGGAAGTTTCTGGTCCTGAACTGGAGCTGCCCAAAGAAGCCGTCGATCTCACTGAAACCACCGCCGAAGAGCAACTCGGTCCGCTCACCCTCCTCGCCGTTGAGGGTCAGATCGACGGTCTTCTCCTCGTCGTTGAAATCGAACGCGACGGGATCCTCTTCGTCGACCTTGAAGAACTCCAACTGCCCGATACGCAACAGGCTGTTCTTGAGCAAACCTGTATTGAGAACGTAGCCCTCTTGAATCCCCATCTCGCGGCGTATCACTTTGTCTTTTGTCCGCGTGTTTCCCAAAATCTCGATGCGGCCGATTCTGTACTGCTCACCCTCGTCGATACGAATAATGAGATCGGCGACTTGATTCTCTCTCTCCACCAGCTCGGTATCGACCTGGACGAACAGGTGCCCACTGTTGCTGTAGACCTCGGTGATGGTCTCGACACCTTCGTCGATCACCGAGGATCTGAGCCAGCCCCCTTTGGGCTTTTTCATGACGCGCAGCAACAGCTCGTCACTGAATCTTTCATTGCCCTCGATCGTGATCTCACCGAGCTTCCATCGATCTCCTTCTTCGATGGGCACCGTGATGAACATGCGGCGCTTTTGTTCTTTGACGGTCTCCGCACTCGGTTTCTTGGCCCGCAGATCGACTTGCGGGTCACCGATGACGACATTCTTATAGCCGGCCTTTCGGTATAGGGCCCGGAGCTTGTCCAGGTCCTCTTCGAACTTGGCGGTGTTGTAGACGTCCTTCTTCAGGATCTTCGTAATGAAATTCGACTTCTGGGTGTTTTTCATCGCCACGCGCAGGCGGAGGTCGCGAAAAACCGTATTGCCCTCGAAGTCGACATCTTCGATCCGGACCTTGTCGCCCTCATCGATCGAAAAGTCGACCGTACAGTCGGTCACCGAGACCCGCTCGATGGCGAACTGGGCCTCGGCCAACCGGAAACCCTTCTCCGCGTACAGATCTTCGATCGCCGCCTTGAGACGGAAGAGCTCACCCATGTTGAGCGGATCGCCCTCGCGGACCCGGATGCGGTCCTTGGCAATGCGATCGGTAATGTCGTTGCGCTCGATCTTCTTGAGCCCCTTGTAGTTCACCGAACGCAATGTCGGCCGCTCCTTGATCGTGATCAGAAGGCGAACGCCGTCATCCAGCTGTTTGCCTTCGACCGATATGTCGTCGACCAGTCCGCGACCCCACAACGCGTGGATCTTGTCGTTGAGCGCCTCCGCGTTGTAGACCTGCCCCTCCTCCAGCTCGAGATAGAAGAGCATGGTCTCCGGCGTCAAGGCCTCCAGACCCTCGAACTGGATGTCCAGTATCGGCCTGCCACTCAGCTCCTGCGGCCAGAGTGGGCTGGCACCGATCAGGAGACATAGCCCCAACACGATTGGCGAAAGGCGATTCATTTCTTTATCGAGGGCACCCGATCACTCCCCATGGTCGTGCCCCACACATCGAGTACAGCGCACCCTTGCAAGTTGCTTGCCGGTCGACAGGGACGGAGCTAGCTCTCGCCGACGAGTGTCTCTCTGGTCTGGGGGAAGAACTTGAGCTCATCTCCCTCGATCGATACCTCAATGAGCCCGATCTTCTCGCCATGTTGGGCAATCAGGATCTCGGAGACAGCGTCCTGAATGTGACGTTGAAGCGTTCGTCTTAGAGGACGAGCACCGGTCGAAGGGTCCACCCCCGCCTGTTCCAGCAGCCAATCCTTGGCCTTTTCGGCGACTTCGACCCGCAATCCTCGCTCCTCGAGCGTCATATTGACATCTGAGAGTAGGATGTCGACGATGGCACGGAGCTCGGTTTCTCCCAGGGGATTGAAGACGATGACCTCGTCGACGCGATTGATGAACTCCGGGCTGAAGGACTGTTTCAGCGCCGCCAGAATCTCCTGCTCGATACGTGCGAATTCCTGCTCGCTGTCCGCCTCGCCAAACCCCATGCGTCCGCCCCGCTCCACCAGCTTGCTGCCGATGTTGGAGGTCATGAGAACGATTGTGTTCTTGAAGTCGACCTGGTTGCCATAGGCGTCGGTCAGCATTCCGTCTTCCAGGATCTGCAGCAGCAGGTTGGCCACATCGGGATGCGCTTTTTCGATCTCGTCGAACAGCACAACCGAGTAGGGCTGCCGCCGGATGCGCTCGGTCAACTGTCCGCCCTCGTCGTGGCCGACATAGCCGGGCGGCGAACCTATGAGCTTCGAGACCGCGTGCTTCTCCATGTACTCACTCATGTCGAACCGTACGAGTGAGTGCATGCTGGCGAAGAGAAACTCCCCCAACCGACGCGCGACTTCCGTTTTGCCGACTCCCGACGGTCCCAAGAAGATGAACGAGCCGACCGGCCGCTGCGGGTTGCTGACACCCAGACGAGAACGCCTGATCGCCCGGCTGATCGCGCTTATCGCGTCGTCCTGGCCGACGACTCGACGCCTCAGCGTGTCCTCCATGCGCATCAGCTTGTCCGCTTCTTCGCTCTGCAAGCTGGCCACCGGAATACCCGTCCACGAGGAGATCACCTCTTCGATGTCTCTCGCCGTTACCTCCAACCGGGCATCTTCATCGGAATGGACCTTTATCCGATCCAGGTCCTCGCGCAGCTCGATCTCCCTGCCGCGCAGGTAGACGGCACGTTCGAAATCCTTGTCCGAGATCGCGGCCTTCATTTCGCGTACGACTTCGCCGATCTCCTGCTCGAGACGGCGCAGATTCTGGGTATCTCTGACCCGGCGGAGCTTGACCTTGGCACCGGCCTCGTCGATCACATCGATGGCTTTGTCGGGCTGTTGCCGGTCGGTGATGTAGCGGGTCGACTGGTAGATAGCCGCGCGCAGCGCGTCGGCGCCGTACTCGACCTTGTGAAAGGCCTCGTAGCGGTCCTTGACGCCCTTGAGGATGTCGAGCGTCTCCTCGGAGCTCGGTGGCTCGATCTGGATCGACTGGAAACGTCTCAAGAGTGAGCGATCCTTCTCTATGTACTTGCGATACTCCTTCAACGTCGTAGCACCGATACAGGAGATCTCACCGCGCGACAGGGCCGGCTTCAGGATGTTGGCGGCATCGAGCGAGCCCTCGGCCGACCCGGCGCCGATAAGAGAGTGAATCTCGTCGATAAAGACGATCAGGTCGGGGTTCTCCCGCAGCTCGGCCAGGATCCCCTTCAGCCGCTCCTCGAACTGACCGCGATACTTGGTGCCGGCGACTATCAGCGAGAGATCGAGCGCCAAGAGTCTTTTCTCGGCCAGCAGGATGGGGACCTTGCCCTCCACGATCCGCTGCGCCAGACCCTCGACGATGGCGGTCTTGCCGACACCGGGCTCACCGAGGAGGATGGGGTTGTTCTTGGTTCGGCGCGACAGGATCTGGATGATCCTCTCGACCTCCTCTTCCCGCCCGATCAGCGGATCGAAGCTCCCCTGGACGGCCAACAGCGTCAGATCCCGGCCGTACTCGGCAAGAAAAGGCAGCTCCTTCTTCTGCTGGGTGGCCTCGCGCTCTTTGGCCAGCGCCAGCACCTCCTCGCGCACACCGTAGAGATCCATCCCGTGCTGAGTCAGGGTGCGCATTGCCAGACAGCCCTCGACCCTGAGAATGCCGATCAGAAGATGCTCCGACCCCACCGTCGAGTGGAGCATGCTCTCGGCCTCGTGCGAGGCATAGGCCAGAACCTTCTTCGATTCCTCCGACAGCGGCAGCTCGGCGGTCGACGAGATTCGCTCGACAAACACCCGCTCCCCTTCGATCTCTCGGCGCACAGCTTCGGGCTTTACCTGCAGCCGGCGAAAAATCTCGGTGACCGAGTCCTCGCCCTCACGCAGGATTCCGAGCAGGACGTGCTCGGTTTCAATGACCCTGCTGCCCAGTTTGCTCGCCTCGTAGCGAGCAAAAAACAGAGCGCGTCGAGCCTTCTCGTTGTACTTCTCGAACATGTGAGCTGCGACCCCGGATGAGGCTCCGTGAAAGAGCGAAAACCCTGGTAAATCAGCGGTCCTGAGGCTGCAAAGTGCCGCTTTCCAGGCGCAAGAGTCTACCACACCGCCGGGCCAGCTCCGGGTTGTGGGTCACCACCATTGCGGTCGTTCCGTGACGCGCCTGAAGCTCCAACATGAGATTGAAGATCTGGTCCCCGCTCTTGGGATCCAGGTTGCCGGTGGGCTCGTCCGCGAGCAGCAGCGGGGGCTCCAGCAGCAGCGCGCGGCACAGCGCCACCCGCTGTCGCTCCCCGCCCGAGAGCTCGTTCGGATAGTGATCCATACGGTCTTCGAGACCCACCTCGGCCAACAGATCCCGCGCTCGCTTTCTCAACGCGGCGACCCCCAGACCGGCAATGCGGCCCGGCATCATGACGTTCTCTTCGGCGTCGAAGTCCGGCAACAGCTCCTGGAACTGAAAGACAAAGCCGATGGTGCGGTTGCGAAAAGAGGCCAGTTCCCGCGCATCGAGAGCGGCAAGCGAGGTGCCACCGATCTCCACCGCTCCCGCGTCCGGCTGGTCGAGCGCACCGAGCAGATGCAGCAGCGTCGACTTGCCGGAGCCCGAGGGCCCGACCACGGACACGAACTCACCCGGCTCCACCCGCAGATCGATGCCCGTCAGCACATCGACCCGGCGAGCTCCGTCGCGGTAGGCCTTCTTCAGCCCGCGGGCCTCGACGGGGACACTCATCGACGCAGAGCCTCGACCGGACGCAACGCAGCAGCCTTCTTGGCCGCGAAGAGCGAGCACCCGAGAGTCAATACCATGGTTGCCAGCAGGATCCAGAAGACATCCGTCGAGCGGACGAGGAACGGCACATGATCGAGAAAGTAGACCTGGCTGGGCAAGGACAGCAATTGATACCGATCCAGCATCCACGCCCCACCGATGCCGACAAGAACACCCAGCAACGTTCCTACCGCCACCAGCGAGCCACCCAGCCAGAGAAAGACCCGCTGCAGATCACGTGGTCGCGCACCCATGGCTCCCAACATCCCCACCTCGGGCAGCTTGCTGGCCATGATGAGCGTGATGTCCGACACCAACGACATGGCCGCTACCACGACAATCAGAAAGACCGCTACGAACATCAGTCCCTTCTCCAACCGCAAGGCAAAGAGTAATGCCCGGTTGAGGTCCTGCCAGGTTTTCACCACCGCGCCCTCGGGGACGACGGATTCCACCTGTGGCGCCAGACGCAGGGCCTGTTCCAGACTGAGGGTGGTTATCGACAGCCGGGTGTCGGCCCGTCCCAGCAGGCTGGCCGCCTCGGCCAGCGGCAGCGCCACCCGCGCCTCCTGTTCCGTGCGTCCGGTCTCGAAGACACCGTGTACGGGCAGCCGCCGTACCCGGGGCTGGGGTCCAAGCGGCGAGAGAGTCGGCCGCGTGGAGGCCACTTCCACCAAATCGCCCTCATCGAGTCCCCAGATGGTGGCTAGGCGGTCACCGACATAAAGCCCTGCGGCCCGGTCGCTGGCCGCCGGGAAGAACCCGGGCAGCTCGCCGTCAAAGCCGACCAACTCGACAGGCCGGGCCCGACCTGCGGCCAGCAGCCAGCCGCGCCCGTGGATGAGCAGCCCGACACGGTCGACACCGGACAGCTCGGACAGAGACTGCCGGATTGCCTCGGCATCGGCGTCGGGGGGCAACTCGACCTCGATCTGGGGTGTCCGCGTCAGGATCTCTTGTCGCAGGGCCGTCTGAAAACCGGTCAGCGCGGCCAATGCCAGGATCAGTGCCGCGATTCCCAGTGCGATGCCGCCGGCCGCGGTGGCCGACAGAAAGGTAATCAAGGCATCGCGCCGGGTGCTCTTGAGGTACCGCAGCGCCACGTACAGGGAGAACGGCAGGCTACTCATCCGTCGGCTGAGGCCGCAGCAGCGGAAAAAGGATGACGTCTCTGATCGAGGGGCAATCGGCAAAGAGCATGGTCAGACGGTCGATGCCGATCCCCTCCCCACCGGCCGGCGGCATGCCGTGCTCCAGCGCTCGGATGTAGTCGTGATCGAAGCGATGCGCCTCATCGTCGCCCAATTCCCGGGCTTGCATCTGTTGGCGGAAGCGCTGTGCCTGCTGCACCGGGTCGTTGAGCTCGGTAAAAGCGTTGGCAATCTCCATGGCGCCCAGATAGAGCTCGAACCGCTCGGTGAACCGCGGGTCCTCGGCGCTCGGCTTGGCCAGAGGCGAGACCGCCACCGGGTAGTCGATGATAAATGTCGGCTCCTGCAGCTTCTCCTCGACGGTCTCCTCGAACAGCTCCATCAGGAAACGACCGTACCAGTCGTCCGGAATTTCGGTCCCGGCATGGCTTTTCTCGTACTCGGCCCGCGATCCACTCTGCAGAACCGGATGTGACGTGTCCTTGACGACCTTTGGCAGCGGCACCTTCCGTTCGTCGAAGATCGCCGCCAGGTCGGCTACATGATCGAGTCGTGACTCGTCGATGCCGCCAAAGTGCGAAATTGCCTGCTTGATCGTGTAGCGGGGCCAGGGAGGCTCGAGGTTCAATCTCGCACCCTGCCAGGTGATGGCCGGCTCGCCGTGGATGTCGGTGGCCAGTCGGATCAGAAGCTCCTCGGTGAAGTCCATCAGCTGGCGATAGTCGGAATAGGCCCAGTAGAACTCGAGCATGGTGAACTCGGGGTTGTGCTGGGTCGATATGCCTTCGTTGCGAAAGTTCCGATTGATCTCGTAGACCTTGTGAAGACCACCGACCAGCAGACGCTTGAGGTATAGCTCCGGGGCAATCCGCAAGTAGAGGTCGATATCCAGGGCATTGTGATGGGTGACAAACGGGCGGGCTGCCGCGCCACCGGCGATCGCCTGCATCATCGGTGTCTCTACCTCGAGAAAGCCATGGGCGTCCAGAAAGCTCCTCATCCCCCGCACCAGGGCGGCTCGAATCTCGAACACCTGACGAGGCTCGGGATTGACGACGAGATCGAGATAGCGGCGGCGGTAGCGGGCCTCTACATCAGCCAGCCCGTGCCACTTCTCCGGCAGGGGCCGGAGCGATTTGGAGAGCATGATCAGATCGTCGGCGGCCACGGTCAACTCACCGGTCCTGGTGCGGATGAGCCGGCCGTCGACACCCAGAAAGTCACCCAGATCGAGGTTTTCAAGCACCGTCTGCGCCGCCTCGTCCAGCTGCGGACGGCGGATCATCACCTGCAGCTTGTTCTGTCCGTCGTGAAGGTCTACAAACGAGGTCTTGCCATGTTTACGCAGGGCCCGAACCCGACCCGGCACCCGCAGCCGCTGCTCCTGGGCTTCGAGCTCCTCGGCCGAACGTTCACCAAACTGCTCGAGGACCTGTGACGGCTCCAAATCGAATTCGTAGCGGGTGGGATAGGGATCGACGCCCTGTTCCACCAGCGCTTCCCTTTTGCGCCGCCGGTTCTCGATCTGTGTTTCCAACTCCGACATGGATCCCCTTCGCTGCGGGTCGAGCCCGTGGCGAAACAATACCTGATTTCTTCACCCTGTGTCCGACCCTGGTACGATCTGGACCGATGAAAGAGATCCTCGGCGGGCTGGAGCGCGCCGTCAAGAAGTGGGATGAGCTGGGTTGGCCACGCCCGGAGGTCGTGGTGGTCTCGGGTTCCGGTCTGGCCGTCGATCTGGGGACCGCCAAACACCACCTGCCGCTCTCAGAGTGGTTGCCCTTCGACGTCCACGAAGTCCCCGGTCATCCCCACCAGACCGAGCTTCTAGTCCCCAGACCCGACCGGCCGGTGCTCTATCAGAAGGGCCGGCTCCACTCTTATCAGGGCTACAGCGCCCATCAGACCGTTTTTGCCATCCGGCTCGGCGCCCTGCTCGGGGCACGGGTTCTGCTCATGACCAACGCCGCCGGTGGTCTCGACCCGGCCCAGACACCGGGCGATCTGGTCCTCATTCGAGACCATCTGAATCTGATCGGCCTCAATCCCCTGCGTGGCGATCTGCCGCGAGAGTGGGGACCACGCTTCCCCGATCTGTCGCGGGCCTACGACCCGGATCTTCGCTCCCTTGCCGGGTCGGTGGGCGAGAAGCTCGGTATCGAGCTGTCCGAGGGCGTCTATGCGGCCGTTGCCGGACCCAGCTACGAAACCCCCGCCGAGGTGCGGATGCTGGGTACTCTGGGCGCCGACCTGGTCGGCATGTCTACGGTCCTCGAGGTGATCGCCGCCAAGCAGATGGGTCTTCGTTGCCTCTGTCTGTCGCTGGTGACCAATCTCGGCTCCGGTGTCGTCGACGAGCCGATGGACCACGAGGACGTGCTGAAGATGAGTCACGCCTCGGCCGGCAAGATCGAGCGGCTGTTCACCGCCCTGCTGGCACACGACGAGCTCGTCTAGCTTGCTAGACTTCGCCCCATGCCAGCCACGGGACCCATGCCCACACCGAGCACGCTGATCTCGGAGACCGACCTACAGAATCGGATCGACGAGATCGCGGGTGAGATAAATCGCGACTACGCGGACTCCGATCTCTTGATATGTGTCGGTGTGCTCAAGGGTTCGGTCTTTTTCATGGTCGACCTGCTCAAGCGCGTCACCGCGCCGGTGGCCGTTGACTTCTTTCAGACCGCCAGCTACGGGGGCGCCAAAGTTCCGGGAGAAGTAAGGATAAGAAAAGACCTGGATCTCTCGATCCGAGGCCGCGACGTTCTGCTGATCGAAGACATCGTCGACACCGGCTACACTCTCAGAACCATCCTCGACCTGCTGCGCTTTCGCGGCGCCAAGAGCGTCAAGCTCTGCGCGCTACTCGACAAGGTGGAGGCGAGAGAGGTCGAAGTCCCAATCGACTACCGCGGTTTTCCCATCGAAAACGTTTTTGTGGTCGGCTACGGTCTCGACTACGACGAGCGCTACCGCAACCTTCCCTACATCGGTGTACTCGAGGAGGAGCAGTGATGAAGTTGCACCACACCGACACCGCACCCGCGGCAATCGGACCCTACTCACAAGCCGTCTCGTCCGACGGCTGGCTCTATACCTCCGGCCAGATCGCTCTCGATCCGGCCACCGACGAGTTCGTCGAAGGCGGATTCGAAGCCCAAGCCGTTCAGGTCCTGGCCAATCTGCGACAGGTTCTGGCGACCGCCGGCTGCAGCTTTGCCGACGTTGTCAAATCGACCGTCTATCTGACCGATTTCAATCATTTTCCCGTTCTGAACTCTCTTTATGGCGATGCCATGGGTGAGCATCGCCCGGCCCGCTCAACGGTCCAGGTGGCGGCGCTGCCCAAGGGCGCGCTGCTCGAGATAGACCTGGTGGCGAAGATCCCGGTTTAGGAGCCTGTCCGGGCTCCTCAGGAAAGGTACTCCGCTTCGAGTTCTTCTCGGAGCGACGATCGACCGGCGGCGACCAGCTCCTCGATCACCTCCCGGCTCGGGGGCTCGAGCCAGGGGAGTATCCCCAGGTTGCCCTCGCTACAAAGCACCTGGATATCCCGATCGGCCTCGTCGATGAGACGGGCGGCGCGAAAGAAGGCCTGCCCTCGACCCTCGGAGCGCTCGATACGCAGCCACAGCTCGCCGATGATGGCCAACTCACCGGCCAGCCACCGGTTGTGTGCCAGAGCCGGTGAGTCGGCGGGAAGGGGTCGCTCGACGAAGGGCTTGAGCCCGACGGCTGCTGCCTGAATCGCGAACAAGCTCTCCGCCGGGGGCGGTCCGTGAAATAACCGGTCGAACACCCCCTCACCGCCGAGCTCTGCCAGTCGTCGACGGATTGCCGGCTGCAGGACAAGAGCCAGCCCGCGGACAT
>SBFI01000131.1 GCA_006227875.1 Acidobacteriota bacterium | reverse complement strand
GGACAGGTCAAATCCGCACTGATCACGGCCCTCGACGAGGCCCGTGAGCGGGGTGAGCTCGACGACGCGGTTCGCTGGCACTTTGTCGACGGCCACGGCGCCTACATCTGCGGTGAGGAGACGGCTCTGCTCGAGGCCTTGGAGGGCAAGCGCGGGATGCCGCGGATGAAGCCCCCCTACCCGGTCGAGGTGGGTTTTCGCGGCAAACCCACGCTGAACGCTGATCCAAAACGTCGAGTCGATCGCCTGTATACCGGCCATTCTCGAGCGGGGCGGCGAATGGTTCAGACGGGCCGGCCGCACCGAGCCCGGGTCGAAGCTCTACTGCCTCTCGGGTCATGTCGAACGTCCGGGGGTCTACGAGGCCCCGATGGGCATCACCCTGCGTGAGCTGCTGGATCTGGCCGGCGGCGTCAACGGGACTCTCAAGGCCTTCTCACCAGGTGGTGCCTCGAGCGGCTTCCTACCCGCCGATCAAATCGACCTGCCGATGGATTTCAAGTCGCTGCGCGAGGCGGGCAGCATGCTGGGCTCGGCCGGTGTGGTGGTGCTCAACGACGACACCGACATGGTGGACGCAGCCCTCACCCAGGCGGTCTTCTTCGAAGACGAGTCCTGTGGCCAGTGCTCCCCTTGCCGCATCGGCACCCAGATCGTGCGTCAAGCCCTGGAGCGCTACCGCGGCGGCGACGCGCAGGCTCTGACCTACATCCGCGAAGTGGCCTGGGGGATGCGCGAAGCCAGCATCTGTGGCCTGGGACAGGCAGCCGCACTGCCGCTGACCAGCGCCATGAAGTACTTCCCGCAGGAGTTCGGAGACGCTGATGAGTGACGGCAAGTTCGTGGTGATTGACGGCAACGAGCTCGGCTTCGAGCCCGGGGAGACCATCCTCCAGGCGGCTCGACGGGCCGAGATCGAGATACCCACCCTCTGTTACGACGATCGGCTTACTCCCGCCGGTGCCTGTCGGATATGTCTGGTCGAAGTGGACGGCGCACCGCTCATGCAGCCGGCCTGCGCCACGCGCGCCACTGCCGGAATGGTGGTGCGCACCAACACCCAGAAAGTCGACCGCAATCGCAAGTTCATCCTCTCGCTCCACCTGGCCGACACTATCCAGGATCGCGAGATCGCCGAGGACAACAACCCTTCGCGGGTCCACGAGCTGGCGGAGGTCTATGGCACGGCCGGTGAGTGGACCTCAGTGGTCAGCCCACGCCGGGGCCGCCCAGAAGACACCAACCGCTTTATCGAGTACAGACCCGACCGCTGTATCGCCTGCTCGCTCTGTACCCGCTACTGCAACGAGGTCGAGGCGGTCAGCGCCATTACCCTGGCCCATCGTGGCGCCCACACCACCATCGCCACCGTCGACGCCCAGAGCCTGACGGAAACCACCTGCGAGCTCTGCGGCGGCTGTATCGACGTCTGCCCCACCGGCGCTATGACCGAGAAACAGGCGTTGGCCTGGGGCAAGCCGGAGCGAGAGCTGGAGAAGGTGCGCTCCACCTGCAACTTCTGCGGCGTCGGCTGCCAGGTCGATCTCAATGTCGACCGCGAGGCCAACCGGGTGGTCAAGGTCACCAGTCCGCCGCCGGGCACCACCGTCAACGACGGCAACCTGTGTGTCAAGGGACGCTTTGCCAACGACTTCATCCACCACCCCGACCGGCTCACCGAGCCCTTGGTACGCGACAACGGCAAGCTCAGACCCGCCACCTGGGACGAGGCGCTCGAGCGGGTGGCCACGGGTCTGACCGGGGTCAAGGAGCGCCACGGCAACGACGCCCTGGCATTTGTCAGCTCCAGCCGCTGCACCAAGGAAGAGAACTATCTGATGCAGAAGCTGGCGCGGGCGGCATTTCAGACCCACAACGTCCATCAATGCGCCGCCACGTGACACGCCCCCACGGTCGCCGGTCTGGTGACCACCTACGGAGCCGGGGCGATGACCAACTCGATCCCCGAGATCCGCGAAGCTGATTTTCTGTTTGTCACCGGTTCCAACACCACCGAGGCCCACCCCATCATCGCTATGGAGATGAAGCGGGCGGTGCAGCGGGGAGCCAAGCTGGCGGTAGGCGACCCGCGGGCCATCTGGCTGACCGAGATCGCCGACTGGCACCTGCAGCTCAAGCCGGGCAGCGATGTCTGGCTGCTCAACGCCATGGCCCATGTCATCGTCAGCGAGGGGCTGGAGAACCGGGAGTGGATAGAGGCCAATACCGAGGGTTTCGATGCGGTGCGGGAGACTGTCCTCCGGTACCCGCCCGAGGAGGCGGAGAAGGTCACCGGGGTGCCGGCCGAGATGATCCGCGAGGTCGCCCGCGCCTATGCCACTACTGAGAAGGCGGGTATCTACTACACCCTGGGGATCACCGAGCACACCTGCGGCACCGACAACGTCTATGCGCTGTCCAACCTGGTGCTGATGACCGGCCATCTGGGGATCCGGTCGGCGGGTATGAACCCGCTGCGGGGTCAAAACAACGTCCAGGGAGCCAACGACTCGGGGGCGACACCGACCTTCTACCCCGGTTACCA
>SBFI01000436.1 GCA_006227875.1 Acidobacteriota bacterium | reverse complement strand
TGATCGAAGCCGCACTGCGGGCAGGTCATCTTCTTCTTGGTCTCTTCGGGAGAGTAGCGAGTGCGCTCGGTGGGGGGTGGGGGCGGGACGACGAATGCGGCCGGTTCCTCTGGCGGCTCGGGTGTGGGGATGGGGGGTGGGGGCGGTACCTCCGAGGGTACGGGAATGGGTCCCGGCAGGGGCGGGTTTTCCGGCCGCGGGCTCTCCGCTTGACGCGGCACCAGCTGGCAGACCGCTCCGGCGGTCTTTAGCGCCGACTCGTAGCGCTGCGCCTGCACCTCGTTGAGGTTGTTTTTGAGGACTACAGGTGTGCCGCTGAAGGCGCGTTGAGCCTCTGACTGACTCAGGACTGCGAGCGACTCCAACTGCTCTCTGGTCTGCTCGAGACTCCACCCCTCCGCCACCTGACCGCTGAACACAACTTGAAACCGTTGTTCCGACATGGTGGTGCCTCCACGCGGAGCTTGTAGGGCAATTTGGGTGCCAGCAGCTAGAGAAATCCCTCAATAGCCCGAAATCGGGCTGTGACCTGTTTCACGGTCAAAAACCCTTTAGTTGTCTGGCGTTTTCGAGAAGGGGTCCGTGGTGCGCCCTGGGGCGAGGAGCAGGAGGACCAAGGGCTAGGCCCTGGGCCTCACAAACTGACAGAATTTTCCACTACCGACCAAATTCTGTCGGGGAAGTGGGCTACTCTTCGCGTGCCCAGCGGATCTCGATCCCCGGCTTGTCGCCCATGGCCTGGCGCAGAGTAGAGATCAGCGATGAGTCGCCGCCGCGGGAGGCGAGCAGCTCGAGGGTGTTGGGGTTCAAGTAGTAGTCCTGATCGTCCGAAGTCTCTTCTTCCAGATTGTCGATCAGGAACTGGAGCTGCTCCTCGGTGAGCGTGCCCAGCTCGGCACCACTGGCGTTGTCGTAGAGTCTGATGATCATAGCGGGGCACAGTATACGCATTTCCCGGCCGGGGTAGAATCGCCCGCAATGCGAATCTCGCCAGCGACTCGTTTCTTGGCCGTTCTGGTGGCGGCGACAGTACCGGCCTGGAGTGCTATAGGGCAGCTCTCGCCGGCTCTCGAGCCGGTGACCACCGGGGGGGTGGAGACGGTCGACCGGGCGCTGGCCAAGCTCTCCACCCACAAGCGGGTTCTGCTCATCGGAGCCCATCCCGACGACGAATACAACGCGCTGCTGGCGGTGGTGGCCAGGGGCTTTGGCGGCGAGGCCGCCTATCTGTCGCTGTCGCGGGGCGAAGGAGGCCAGAACCTGTTGGGGCCGGAGCTGGGGGTGGGTCTCGGGCTCATCCGTACGGGTGAGCTGCTCTCCGCCCGCCGGATCGAGGGGAGCCGTCAATACTTCACCCGGGTCTTCGACTTCGGCTACACGCGGTCGCTGGAGGAGACCTTCGAGCGCTGGCCGCGCGAGGTGCTGCAGGAGGATTCGGTCAGAGTCATCCGACGCTTCAGGCCGCAGGTGGTGATGGCGATTTTTCCGGCCGATGCCCGTGCCCGCCACGGACAGCACTGGGCAGCTGGTGTTATTGCCGGCGAAGTGTTCGAGCTCGCCGGGCTTCCCGACAGATTCCCCGAGCTGACGACAGCGGGGCTTCCGCCCTGGCGGCCCGAGGCCTTCTTTCGCGCCGCCTGGTGGAACCGGGACCTGGCCACGGTGGAGATACCGTTGGGGGGAATCGATCCTTTCAGCGGCAAATCGATGGCCCAGCTGGCCGCGGCCAGCCGCAGCATGCACCGCTCCCAGGACATGGGCCGCACCCAGCGGATCGGTCCGGCGGAGGCGTATCTGATTTGGGAAACGGGCGGGGCGGGTGCCGAGGGCGGCGATCTGTTTGCCGGCGTCGATACGAGATTGAGGGCAATCGCAGGGCGGCTGGAGGAGGGGGACGCGAAGAGGGAAGCTCAGGTCCATCTCGACGCCGTCGAGTCGCTTGCCAAAAAGACGAGAGGGGAGCTCTCGGCCAGTCGACTGGTGGCAGCCCTGCCGGCCCTGGCAAAGATCCATGGTCACCTGACAGCGGCTCTTGGTGTTGTTGCCGGCAGCTCCCCCGAGAGAGAAGTGGTCTCGGCGACCGAGTTGATCGAAGAGAAGCTCGAGGTGACGGTTACGGCGATGGCTGCTGCCGCCGGCATCGCGATGGAGGCCGTGAGCAACCGGGAGAACGTGGCCCTGGGTGAGCGGGCCGAGATCACCGTTGGCGTGTGGAACTCCTCGAGCCAGCCGCTAGAGGTGGGTGGTGTCGGGGTCGAAAGTCCGGACGGCTGGAGCGTCTCGCTGACCGAGTCGTCGCCGGGAGTTCTCGAGGCCGGCGCCCTTGCCGAGTGGAAGTTCGAGGCGACGGTGCCGGCGGACGGCGTGCCGACCCAACCCTACTTTCTCGAGCAGTCCCTCGACGGTGACCTCTACGACTGGAGCCGCGCCGCGCCCGAGTTGCGTGGTGAGCCGTTGCAGCCACCTCCTTTGATGGCCGTCGGCGAGCTGACGCTGGCCGGGGTGCCGATCACGCTGGCGCGTGAAGTGGTCTACCGCTACACCGACCAGGCCAGCGGCGAGGTGCGGCGACCGGTGCGGGCCGTTCCCCTGCTCGAGGTGGCGGTAGAGCCCGGTCTGGTGGTCTGGCCGATCCAGGCGGAGACGACCCGCAATATAGAGGTGACCTTGACCTCGAACACCGACCGTCGGCTGAGCGGACAGCTCGAGGTCGAGCTGCCGGCGGGTTGGCCGGAGTCCATCAGGATGCCGTTTGCCATCGAGGAGCCACAGGGTCGTGAAGTCATCCGGGTGACGCTGCCGATGGCCGAGTCTTTCCAGCCTGGAACCCATGGCCTAGCGGTCCGGGCGGTGTTGGATGAGGGCGACAGCTTCGACATGTCCCATGCGGTGGTGGACTACCCCCATATTCGACCCACCTGGCTGCCGAAGCCGGCCGCGGCGGAGATTCGAGCCCTGGATCTGAGGCTCCCAGGGCTAGACCGGGTCGGCTATATCCGCGGCGCGGCGGATCGGGTCCCCGAGTTCCTGGGCGAGGTGGGTGTCCCGGTAGAGCTGCTCGAGGCGTCGGAGCTGGCCAACGGTGAGCTGTCGGAGCTCGATGCCATCATCGTCGGCCCGCGGGCCTACGAGAAGGACCCGGCGCTGGCACGCATCAACCCCAAGCTCTTGGACTATGTACGAGATGGAGGTCTGCTGATCGTCCAGTATCAGCAGTACCAGTTCATCGAGGGTGGTTTTGCTCCCTATCTGTTGGAGATCGCCCGTCCCCACGATCGCGTGACCGACGAAGCATCGCCGGTGCGCGTTCTGGATCCCGATCACGCCGTGTTCAAGACACCCAACGCGATCGACGCCGACGACTGGCTGGGCTGGGTGCAGGAGCGCGGTCTTTACTTTGCCCACACCTGGGACGAGGCCTACACACCGTTATTGGTGCTGCAGGATCCCGATCAACCGGAGCAAAAGGGAGGGCTGCTGGTCGCCACCCTGGGAGAGGGGACCTACGTGTACACCGGTCTCTCCTTCTTTCGCGAGCTGCCGGCCGGTGTGGCGGGGGCCTACCGGCTGCTGGCCAACCTGCTGGCACTGGCAGAGTGAGGGGCTCGAGGAGCGGCCTTCCAACCTGGGCAGGAGGAGTAGGGTGATCATGAATAGGAAATGTGGGGGTAGGAAAAGGGGAAGGAACATAGCGTGTTTCGCTATTCTGGCCGCGGTTCTCGGCTTCGGCGCCGCGGGCTGTGACGGCGGCAGGACACCGCTGCTGCTCTACTCTCCACATGGCCGGGATCTTCTGGCCCTGGTGGAGACGACCTACGAAGAGCTCAACCCCACGATCGACGTCAGATGGCTCGACATGGGCTCCCAGGATGTCTACGACCGTGTACGCTCCGAGGCCGCCAATCCCCAGGCCGACGTCTGGTTTGGTGGACCCGACACGATCTTCTCGCGGGGCGCGGCCGAGGGGCTGCTGGCCCCCTTTCGTCCGACCTGGGCCGACCACCTGCCGCCGGCCAGCCGGCATCCGGACGACCTCTATTTCGGCCTCTACGAGGCGGTGCCGATACTCATCTACAACTCGGATGCAGTGACCGCGGCCGAAGCACCGTCCGACTGGGACGATTTGTTGAAACCACGGTGGCGGGACACCATTATCATCCGCGATCCACTGGCAAGCGGCACTATGCGCACCGCCTTTGGCATGGTGGTGGCCCAGTCGGTGGCCGAGACCGGCGATACCGCCGCCGGCTTCGAGTGGCTCCTGCAGCTGGACGGCCAGACCAAGGAATATGTGGTCAATCCGGCTCTGCTGTTCGAGAAACTGACCCGGCAGGAGGGGCTGGTCTCGATCTGGGAGCTGACCGACCTGCTCTTTCTCCAGCAGCGTGGCACTCCCCTGGGCTATCACTTTCCCACCAGTGGCACACCGGTGATCACCGACTCGATCGGTCTGGTGGCGGGCACCCCGCATGCCGAGGAGGCCAAGCGGTTTATCGAGTGGATCGGCAGCCGCGAGGCGCTGCAGCTGACCGCCCGCGAAGCCTTCCGGCTGCCGGCGCGGACCGACATGCCGCGCGACGAGCTGCCGGAATGGGCCCAGGAGGCGTTACGGGAGATGGTGCGCGCGGAGGTGGACTGGGATCTGATCGCCGAGCATGGGACCGAGTGGATGTCCCGCTGGGATCGAGAGGTCCGTAGCCGAGGGTAGAAGGATGACGTGTCCGAGCACCGGCGAAGCGGCCGGCCCGACCACGCGCCTTCGGCGCGCGGTGCCCGCCGGCCGAAGGTGCAGACGCCGAACAACCGAGCCATTACAACGTATCTGACCAAGGACGATGCCGCCCTTTTTGACCCTCACCGACCTCGACAAGAGCTTCGGGGAGCAGACCGTCCTCGAAGATCTCTCGCTCGAGGTCGCCGAGGGAGAGGTGCTCGTGCTGCTGGGGCCGAGCGGCAGCGGCAAGACCACGCTGCTGCGGATGATCGCCGGCTTCGAGCGACCAGATGCCGGCACGATAGTCGTGGCCGGTGAGGAGGTGACTTCCGAGCCGCCGGAGAAGCGCAACTTTGGCATGGTTTTTCAGCACTACGCGCTCTTTCCTCACCTGAGCGTGGAGCAGAACGTGGCCTTTGGTCTCGAGTCGCGGCGGGTGCCCAAGGACGAGATCCATCGACGTGTGGCCGAGCTCTTACCGCTGGTCGACCTCGAAGGCTTCGAAAAGCGACGGGTGCACGAGATCTCGGGGGGTCAGCAGCAACGCGTGGCGCTGGCGCGGGCGCTGGCGCCGGATCCGCGACTGCTGCTGCTCGACGAGCCCTTGTCGAATCTCGACCCCACCCTGCGGGAGCGGACCCGCCGGCAGTTGCGTCGGGCCATCCAGCAGATCGGGATCACCGCGCTCTGGGTGACTCACGAGCAGGAGGAGGCGTTCGACGTCGGCGACCGGGTAGCGCTGCTCAACGAGGGACGTCTGGAACAGGTCGGAAGCCCCGAAGAGCTCTATCTCGAGCCCCGGAGCCGATTTGTGGCCTCGTTTGTCGGTCGCGCCAGCTCGCTGCCGGGTGTGATGGCAGACGATGGCAGAGTTCTCATCGGCGACAACCGCTTCCGGGGCCGCGGTGTCCGTTGGCCGGGGGTGGCGAGTGGATCGTTTGCCCCGGGTGACGAGGTGGAATTGATGCTCCGGCCACAGGGTCTGAGCCTGGCCGACCGCGCGGCGGGTGAAGCACTCGAGGGTACAGTGCTCGACCGGCGATACGCGGGCGAGGCGACCTACTATCTGATCGAGCTGGAGATCGGAGGTGAGCTCCTGGTGGCCGCGCTGCCAGACTCCAGCCGGGTCGGTGCAAGGGTGGCGGTCGTCCCCCGGCCGGAGGTCTCCCCGGCACGGATCTTCGGGCGCCCCCGAGGAGATGGATCGTGAGGCCGGAGGCACGGCGGATCGCCGGTTATGGTGTGGCGGCCCTGCTCACCTGGCTGGTCGGCTATCCCCTTCTGATCACGCTGATGGAGGCGCTGGGTCTGCCCCGCGGCCTCTCGCTCGAGCACTTCGCCGAGTTTGCCCGGCGCCCCGATGAATGGCAGGCCCTGTGGCGGAGTCTCTGGATCTCGGCCGCCTCGGTGGCCCTGGCCGGCGCGGTGGGTATTCCCCTGGCGTTTGTCTTCGCCCGCACCGAGTTTCCCGGCCGCCGCATCCTGGGAGCGTTGGTCGCCCTGCCGGTGGCCTTGCCGCCGTTGGTGGGCGTCATCGCCTTTCTATTCCTCTACGGTGAGAGCGGTTTTGTCAGCCGTGGCCTGCAGTCGCTCTTGGGCCTCGAGCAGGCCCCCTGGAGGCTCTCGGGTCCCGCGGCCATCCTGCTGGTCCACGCCTACTCGATGTATGTCTATTTCTATCTGTTCACCCGGGCCGGTCTGGCCCGTCTGGACGTCGCCATGCTGGAGGCGTCGGCGTCGCTGGGGGCGGGACGGGTAGCGACGCTCTTCCGGGTGACGTTGCCGCTGCTCACGCCGGCACTGGTCGGTGCATCGCTGCTGACCTTTATGACGTCACTGGCTTCTTTTTCCGCACCCTACATCTTTGGCGGCGGTTTCCGGGTGATGACGACACAGATCGTGGCGTCGAAGCTGAACGGCGAGCTGTCGATGGCGCAGGTCGAGACCGTGACCCTGGCGATTCTCGCCTTTCTGGGGCTGTGGGCGATGCGACGTGTCGATCCGGGTCGGTCGGTGGTGGTCGGCGGCACCCGAGGAGTGGCGCCGTCGCGCCGCGTGCTGCGACGACCGCTGGTCAAGGCAGGCGCCGCGACCCTTGGCTGGGGGCTGGCCCTGCTGCTGCTACTGCCCCATCTGACACTGCTGCTCATCTCGTTTGTACCCCCCGGGACATGGACCGTCGAGGCGCTGCCGCCGGTTCTCGACACCAGCAACTACGAGTCCCTGATCTCCACCCCGGAGCGGTTGCGCCCGGTCGTCAACTCGGTCTGGATGGCGATCGCCGCGACGGTGGGCGCGGTGGTTCTGGGGCTGGCGGCCGCACGTCTGTCGCTCAAGCTCCGGGGAAGATTGGGTGGCGCCCTCGAGACCCTGCTGTCGATACCCTGGGCGGTCCCCGGTACGGTCTTCGCGATCTCGCTGGCCACCGCCTTCAGTGTCAACGCTCCGGCGATGGGCCGTGTCGTGCTGGTGGGGACACCCTGGATTCTGCCACTCGCCTATCTGGTGCGCAGCCTGCCGCTGACCGGTCGCAGCTCGCTGGCCGGTCTTCGACAGCTGGACCCAGCCGTGGAAGAGGCCTCGGCGTCCCTGGGTGCCGGGCGGTGGCGGACATGGCGACGGGTAACGCTGCCGCTGCTGAGACCGGCGGTGGCCGCCGGCGCCAGCCTGGCCTTCATCACCGCGCTTGGCGACTTCGTCACTTCCATCGTGCTCTATACCTACGACACCCGACCGATCTCGATCGAGATCCTCTCCAGCCTGCGGTTGCAGGAGACCGGTGTGGCGGCGGTCTACGGGGTGCTGTTGATGGCGGTCAGCGCCACGGCGTTCCTGGTCTGGGGGCGAGAGGAGCGCATCTAGCTCTCGAGCTACGCAATGGACCCACGCGACTTCTTAAGACGGCTCTGGGTGCTCATGTTGACGGTCTTCGTCGACATGATCGGCTTCCTCATCGTGCTCCCGTTGCTGCCGTTCTACGCCGAGAAGCTGGGGGCCACTCCGTTCCTTGTCGGGGGCCTGGTCTCAGCATTTGCCGTGGCCCAGCTTGCCGTGGCACCGATATGGGGCAGACTCTCCGATCGCTACGGCCGCCGGCCGGCGATCCTCGGCGGCCTCCTGATCTCGGCGGTCTCCTATGTGCTGTTCGAGGCGGCCGGGTCGGTCTGGATTCTATTCCTCTCCCGGCTGGTCCAGGGGGCGGGCGCCGGCACCGTTGGCGTCGTCCAGGCCTACGTCAGCGACGTGGTGCCGGCCAAGGATCGCGCCAAGGCTCTCGGCTGGCTGACGGTGGCCAGCAGCGCCGGGGTGATGATCGGGCCGGCCATCGGCTCGTTGGCGGCGGCGGTCGGCACCATCGGACCGGGTTATCTGGCGGCGGGTCTGTGCGTTCTCAATCTGCTTTTTGGCTCGCTGTGGCTGCCGGAGTCGGTGGCCAAGACGACATCCGGAACGATTCGAAGCCCGGTGGCTCGGGGCACTGCGAGGCGGCAATTCCTGGAGATTCTCCGGCATCCGGGCGGACGGGTGGCGGCGCCGGTCTGGATCTACGCTCTGGGGATGATGGCCTTTATGGCGATGAATGGTGTTCTGGCCCTCTACCTGGAGCGACGCTTTGGGGTGACCGAGAAGACGATCGGTTGGTTCTTTGTCTATGTCGGAGCCGTCTCCGTGGTGATGCGGGCGATCGTCCTGGGGCCTATGGTACGTCGCTTTGGCGAGGTCAGGACGCTGCGCATGGGTATCGTCTGCATCGGTCTGGGGTTGGCGACGGTACCCCTGGCCCGCGATTTCTTGGAGCTGGGGCTGGCGGTGCTGATGATCCCGGTGGGCACCGCACTGCTCTTTCCTTCCACCACCTCGATCGTCTCGCACCGGGCCGAGCCCCACCAGACGGGGCTGGTCCTCGGTGTGCAACAGGCCTACGGCGGTATCGCCCGGATGCTGGGACCGCTCTGGTCCGGCGCCGCCTTCCAGCATCTGGGGATCCGCACCCCCTTCTGGTTGGCGGCCTTGCTGATGGGTGCGGTCTGGGTCTTCTCGGGGACGGTGCGCGAGGAGGGCAGCACCGAGGATCTGAGCGGGGAAGTGGAAACGCCTATCCTGCCTTGAGTTGGGACTTGCCGCTCTGCCGTGACCGGCGGGAGCGGATCTCGTCTGCGAGGATCTCGGCGATCTCGGCCGCCGGAACCGGTCTACTGAACAGAAAACCCTGACATTCGTCGCAGTCGTGGCGGGTCAGGAAGGAGAGCTGGTCCTCGGTCTCGACTCCCTCGGCCACGACCCGTAGGTCGAGCCGGTGGGCCATGGCGATGACTGCACTGGTGATCGCCGCGTCCTTGCCATCGGTGGCAACACCGTTGATGAACGAGCGGTCGATCTTGAGTGTGTTGAGAGGGAAATCTCTGAGGTAGGTGAGGACCGAGTGGCCGGTGCCAAAGTCGTCCACCGCCAGGCGAACCCCGAGCTTCCGCAGCTCCTGGAGTGCCTCCAGGGTCTCGCTGTCATTCTTCATGACGCTCGACTCGGTCACTTCGAGCTCGAGCCGACTCGGGTCCAGACCTGTCTCCTCGAGGATCTCTTGCACGTCGGTCACGAAGCCCGGTTCCCGGAGTTGACGATTGGCGACATTGACGGCCATCCGCAGCCATTCGAACCCTTCATCGTGCCAGTGGTGAAGCTGCCGGCTGGCGGTGCGTAGAACCCAGCGACCGATGGGCACGATCAGGCCGGTCTCCTCGGCGACCGGAATGAACTCGCCGGGAGAAACCATGCCCAGGTCGTGATGCATCCAACGCAGCAGGGCCTCCATCCCCACCAACTGTCGCTTCGAGATGTCGATCAACGGCTGATAGAAGAGAACCAACTGGTCACGCTCGACCGACCGTCGCAGGTTGGCTTCCAGATCCAGTCGCTTGATCATGGCCTCGTTCATCGACTCGGCATAGAACTGGAAGTTGTTTCCACCCTGCCGCTTGGCGCAGTACATGGCGGTCTCGGCACTCTGCAGCAGGGAGTCGACATCGGAGCCGTCGTTTGGGGCAACCGCGATGCCGACGCTGGCGGTGACAAAGATCTCCTCGCCACCCAGCACGAATGGCTGGACGAGACTCTGCAGGATGCGTTGAGCGACTCGACCGGCATCGTCGATGTGGGCGAGGTCGGTGAGCAAGAGGGCAAACTCGTCTCCACCCTGGCGTGCCACGGGTGCGCTGTTGCCATCGGCGCTGCGTGCGACGTAGTCGGTCTTGCGCAGGCTCTGGAGCAGGCGGGCGGCGACCATCTCCAACAGCTGGTCGCCCAGTTGGTAGCCTCGGGTCTCGTTGATCTCCTTGAAGCGATCGATGTCGAGCAGCAATGCCGCGACGGGAGCCTGGGAGCGCTGGCCGCGGGCCAGCTCGTGAGCCAGCAGCTCACGAAACATCGCCCGGTTGGGAAGAGCGGTGAGGCGGTCGAAGTAGGCCAGCTGCTCGAGACTCTCGCGGCTCTTCTTGACTTCCTGGAAGGCACGGCCCGCGGCGAGCAGTGCCTGCGAGCGATGGATCAGGATCGCCGGGTCGGGAGGGCTGATGACGACGTCGGTGGCCCCCGCGGCGAACGCTTTCTCCGTGTTTTGGTGCTCGGTCACCAGCAGGACCGGGATGTTCTCGCCGGCGGGGCTCTGCCGAGCCGCCTTGCAGGCATCGAAGCCCTCACCGGCCGAGGAGTCGGCATCGACCAGGAGAAGCCCGGGTTTCCGGCTCTCGAGGGTAGACAGAAAATCATCGTCCTTCGACGCCATCTCTACCTGCAGACCGGCATCCGCAAGAGTTCGTGAGGCGACAAGCACCCACGGTGAACCGCTGCCCAAGAAAAGAACCTCGAGGTTTTCCATTCTTTCGCCTTTCCGTCGTCCCTTGATCCCCGGGTTGCGTCTGTTCACGGCATCCTCCACTACTCTCATGCCCTCTCCCAGACGAGCTGAGCTGGATCGGGAATCGATGTTTGAAGCTCGACGAAGCCCTCGCTGGTGAGCTCCTCGAGATCGTTGTTGATGGTGCGCGACAGATTGACATCGCCGGGGGTCTTGTCGGTGCTGAAGATCCCGACCCAGGCGTTGCGGCCGCTGGTCTTGGCGAGATACAGGGCTCGGTCGGCGATGCGGATGACCTGCTCACCGCTGAGAAGTGTCGGCTGGGATGAGAGGAAGGGGTAGAAGGCAAAACCGACCGAGCAGGTCAGGTGTACCGGCTCTTCGAGTCCCAGCTCGAAGGGGTGACGCTCCACCGAGCTGCGAATGCGCTCGGCGAGAGTCTCGCCATGGTTGCGATCGACACCGCGGCCGACGACCATGAACTCGTCGCCGCCCCAGCGGATGATGGTGTCCGAGTCGCGGGAGGAGTTCTGTAGAATTTCTCGCATCTGCACGATGGCCAGGTCGCCGGCGGAGTGGCCGAGGAGGTCGTTGAGCTCCTTGAGACCATCCAGATCGATCATCACGAAGAGAAAATCCGGGTCCTTGGAGAGACGCCGGTCGGAGCCCTCGGCAAACACCCCGAACTTGTACTGACGCTCGACCAGGGACAGATCCTCCTGGATGTGGGTCATCAGGTAGCGACGATTCCTCAATCCAGTGAGCGAATCGGTGAGGCTGGCCTCCTGGAGCTTGAGGTTCACCAGCTTGAGATCCTCGTTGCTCTTGGCCAGCTCCCGGGTTCTCTCCTGTACCTGGTTCTCCAGTCTGCGGCTGTACTCTTCCTCTCGCTCGAGTTTCTTGGTTTGAGCCCGGACGTAGCCATAGACCACCGCCAGCAAGGCCAGAGCGTAGATGCTGTAGGCCCACCAGGTCTTCCATGGCGGGGGAATGGCTCGCACCGTGAGAGAGGCGCCTTGCTCGCTCCAGACCAGGTCGTTGTTGGAGCCTCTGACACGGAAGGTGTAGGTGCCGGCCGGAAGGTTGGTGTAGGTGGCCCGCTGTAGAGTCCCCAGCTCGATCCAGTCGTCGTCGAAGCCTTCGAGAATGTAGGCGTAGTGGTTCTGTTCGGGCGCCGTGTAGTCCAACGCGGCGAACTCGATCGAGACCACGTGGTCGCGGTAACTGACCTCGATCTCCTCGGCCTCCCAGACGGGTCGATCGAGCTCGATCTCCCGGTTGGCCTTGCGGATGGAGGTCAGGACGACCGGTGGGACGTGAGCGTTGTCGAGAATCTGTGAGGGATAAAAGGCGTTGAAGCCGTTGATGCCGCCAAAGAAGAGCTCGCCGTCGGGGTTCCGATAGTAGGAGCCGAAGTTGAACTCGTTGCTCTGGAGACCGTGGGTGACGTCGTAGTTCTTGAAGATCTGGGTTCGCAGGTTGAGCTTTGACAGCCCCATATTGGTGCTCATCCACAGATTGCCCTGATGGTCGGCGACGATGCCGTAGATCACGTCGTTGGGCAGCCCGTCCCGCTCCGTAAAGTGCTCGAAAACACCGCGATGGACACTTCTGTCATCGGCATCCCAGCGATTGAGGCCGCCGTTGAGTGTGCCGATCCAGAGCGCCCCGGACCGGTCTTCCTGTATCGAGAAGACAACGTCGCTACTGAGGCTGGTCGAGTCTTCGGGGTCGTGTTGAAAGTGGGTAAAAGTTCCGGTCGCTCGGTCGAAGCGGTTGAGGCCACCGCCATCCGTCCCCACCCAGAGTACCCCGTCGAGGTCTTCGTAGAGCTTGGTGACCCGGTTGCCGCTGAGGCTGGTTGGGATGGCCGGATCGTTTTGGTAGCTCGTGAAGCTCTCGGTGGTGCGATCGAATCGATTGAGGCCCCCCTCGAAGGTGCCGATCCAGAGGGTCCCCTCGCTGTCCTCGAAGATCGTCATGATGCCGTCCCGACTAAGGCTCTTGGGATCGGCGGGGTCGTTTTGGTAGCGAGTGAAAGTACCGGTCCGGGTGTCGAAGCGGTTGAGCCCGCCGGTCATCGTTCCAACCCAGAGATCGCCACGGCTGTCCCCCAGGAGCGACATGACCCGATCGTCGCTCAGACTTCTCGAGTTGTTGGGATCGTGTGAGTAGTGGGTGTGGGCGCCAGTCTGTCGATCGAAGCGGTTGAGCCCGCCGCCGTAGGTGCCGACCCATAGGATGCCATCGGCATCCTGCCAAAAGGAGGAGACCTGGTTGGCGCTCAGGCTCGATGGAGCGGCGGCGTCTCTCCTGTAGTGGGGGAACGATCCGGTCAGCGCATTCCACTTGCTCAGCCCACCGCCCTTGGTGCCGATCCAGAGCACACCACCCCGATCCTGAAAGATGGAGTGAATACCGTTGGCGCTGAGACTCTTCGGGTCGCTCGCACTGTGTTTGTAGCGGGCGAATCTGGCGGTCTCGGGTTGCCATTCGCTTAGACCGTCCTCTGTACCGATCCAGAGAGTGGCGGTGCTGTCCTGGAAGATCGTATGGACACTGTTGGAGGTCAAACTCGTGGGGACGTCGGGGTCGTGGGCGAAGTGATCTATTTCGTCTGTTTGCCGATCGATCCTGTAGGCCCCGTCTCCATACGTGCCGGCCCAGATGGCTCCGTCCGGCGTCTCGTGGATCGCCGTGATCTCGGCAGAGCACAAAGGGTGGGCATCGCCTTCCTCGGGGCGGTGATGCACAAAAGCGAGGGTCTTCGGGTCGAGCTTGTTGAGCCCGCCGCCGTAGGTGCCGATCCAGAGAATCCCATCGCGGTCCTGGTGGATGGCCCGCACCCGGTCGTTGGTCAGGCTATCGGGGTTGGAAGGGTCGTGGCTGAGCCGCTGAAAGGTCTCGGATTCGAGGTCGAACTTGTTCAGGCCGCCACCATCGGTGCCGACCCAGAGCACGCCATCCCGGTCTTCGAAGAGCACACGAACCCGGTCGTGACTCAGGCTCTGCGGACTCGCCGGATTGTTCTTGAAATGGACAAAGGTGCCGTTGTTTCCGTCCCACCGATCGAGACCGCCGCCGTTGGTGGCCACCCATAGTGAGCCGTTGCGATCCTCGAGCACGTCCCAGATGAAGTTGTGCGACAGGGAGAACGGATCCTCGGCGTCGTGCTTGAAAATGGTAAAGGATCGACCGTCGTAGCGGTTGAGTCCGTCCTCGGTACCAAACCACATGAAGCCGCGGCTGTCCTGAATGACGGTGTTGACGTAACTCTGTGAGAGCCCGTCTTCGAGCGATAACTGCTCGAAGCGGAGATTGCGATCTTGTGCCGTCGAGACGGCTGGAACGGACAGCAGGAGCACCCCGAGCAGAAGCAGGACGTAGTGGACCGGTTGGGGATGTCTGTGGCTCTGGGTGGTCATCAGAATAGGGTTGCCGTCGCCGGCGCCATCGTCGAGGAAATGGCCGACAGGCGGTCTGCCTCCCTGGTCGTGGGGTCCCGTGCGTGGAGACCCCCACCCTCCTTGAGCAAAGTAAGTGCCATTGACATATATCTATATGTTCCGGCCGGGGTCCCGAATTGGTAGTCGTCGGGACAGCATCGAATGACCCAAAGCTATGAAAAGAAATGGGTTACGTCGTTCAGACTCGATGCGCGCAAAGGGGGTGAGGGATCAGACCTGACAGACCCGGGCGCGGGGCGATGTCGTTTTTTGTCGAAGAGCGCTAAAAAAACGCTCTACGGTAGAGAAGAGTTGGAGAAAAAGGGCGGGTGGCCTGGTGGCCACCCGCCGTCGGATGCCTCTGGGTCTTGGAGATCAGGGTTACTCCTGATCGACCCAGACGTTGATACCCATGGTCTCGGAGCCGCTCCACATGTAGCCGCCGGACCACATGTAGCCGCCGGACCACATGTAGCCGCCGGACCACATGTAACCACCGGACCACATGTAACCGCCCGACCACATATATCCGCCGGACCACATGTAACCTCCGGACCACATGTAACCTCCGGACCACATGTAGCCGTCTAGACCTTCGATGTAGTAGTCGCCGTTGCTGTCCTCGCGAGCCAGACCCTCATAGTGCTGGTCACCCGAGAGGTCCTTGTTGATGTCGAGACCCTGGTTGGCGCAATCGGTCTCGTTGGAGTTGACCGCGTCCTTGGCGTCGACCAGACCCCAGCCCTGCTGGAAGATCGAATAGGCCAGGGTGCCGTCGGTGTGGATCCGCGGCTTGGCGGAGGCCATGATCTTGCACTTGACTTCGTCGGGGCTCAAGGAGGAGTCGTCGTCGAGGATCAGGGCCGCCACACCCGAGACCACCGCCGCCGCCTGTGAGGTGCCCGACATGGTGAAGTAGGGCACGCCCTGGGGTCCCGCATGGAACTCGGGGTGGTTTTCTGCAATGCGGTGATCTTCCTTCATCAGCGCCAGCATATGGCCACCCGGGGCGACGACGTCGGGCTTGACGAAGGCCTCGTAGGTGGGACCGGCCGAAGAGAAGGAGGCCAGCGAGTCGCTCTCCATGTCGCCGGGCTCGTAGTCGTCGCTCATCGCGCCCACGGTGATGACGTAGGGGTTGTTGCCGGGCACACCGATAGTCATCGGGTCGGGACCGGTGTTACCGGCCGAGGCGACGACGGTGATGCCGGCATCCCAGGCCTCCATCACCGCCTGGTTGATGGGGTCTTCCCAATACCAGGACTGCGGCTCGGCGCTGAAGGAGAGGTTCATCACCTTGATGTTGTAGGTGCTCTTATGGTCCAGGATCCACTCGATGGCGGCGATGACGTCGTCGTAGGAGCCCTGGCCGTAGTTGTCGAAGGCCTTGACATTGATGATATGGGCACCCGGAGCGATACCGTTGTAATTGCCGTTGGGGGTCCGGCCGCTACTGGCCGCGATGGTAGTCACGTGGCTACCGTGACCGCTGCCGTCGGCGCCCTGGTTGTCAATGCCGTTGTAGGCGTCGTAGCTGTGGACGACCTCTACGGCCCCGTAGGAGGGATAGTTGTTGGGATCCCAAAAGGCCCCGCTGACTCCGGTGTCGACGACCGCGATACCGATACCCGAGCCGTCGATGCCCTGATCATGGAGCTCGTCGGCGCGGACGACGGTGGGATAGAAGGTGTCCTCCCAGGGCACGCAGTCGTTGATGCCGTAGTCGTCCCACTCGCCGTTGGAGCTGACCGCGACCCGGCAGTCATCGGTCCAGTAGCCTTCGATGATGAATTCGGCTTCGTCGCCGGAGTAGGGGAAGGTCCAGTTGCCGTCGATGCAGGCCTCGCTACCCGACAGCGATTTCGCGCGTAGGTAAAGAGTACCCGGGGAGGTGAAGTAGGCCTCACGGATGGCGATGCCGTCGTTGCCCGACATGGTGCAGCTCTGGCCCCCTGCGGGCGGCGGGTCGCCACCGTCACCGCCATCTCCCGGCGGTGGATCGCCACCGCCACCGGTGTTGCCGTCGACGCAGTAGTCGATGGGTGCGGTGATGGTGGCTCCACCGTCGCTGACGGTCACCATGCAGTCGCTGGTGGGATAGGGCTCGGTGTAGAACTTCTTATAACCGGAGCTGTCGAGGTTGACACCGGTGTCCGAGTCGTCGATAAAGATGTCGGCGCCGGCGATGCCGTTGTCGAGCTTGAGCTTGAGGTGAGGACCGTCGGTGGTGTAGTCGTGGTTGTCGTCTACAAGACGTGCATAGACGATCTCGAGGTTCGAGCTCGGTGGGGGCGGCGGCGGCGGAGGATCGCCTCCACCTTGGTTGCCGCTGACACAGTAATCGATAACGACGGTCAGCGTGGCGCCACCGTCGGAGACCGTAACCAAGCAATTCGAGGTGGGATAGGGTTCGGTGTAGAAATGCTTGTAGCCGGAGCTGTCGAGATTGACGCCCGAATCCTGGCCGTCGACAAAGATGTCGGCACCGGGGATGCCGTTGTCGAGCTTGAGCTTCAAGTTGGGGCCGTCGGTGGTGTAGTCGTGGTTGTCGTCGACCAGACGGGCATACATGACCTGGAGGTTCGAGGTCTGACCGCCGGTATCGCCACCGGTGTCGCCACCGGTATCGCCACCGTCGTCAAAGGTGATGCGGAGGATGGGCGCCTTCGAGCTGCCGCCATCGTAGGACTCGGCGGTGCGGGAGCCGGCGCTCGTCACCAGAAAGGCCATGGCATTGCCCGAGGACCAGCCGGAGCGGTCGACGATCTCCTGTACGACTGAAGAGAGATCCGGGCTGAGATACCGATCTCCGCTCGACCAGGACTCGACCGCATAGGTGACGGCCGCCGAAGTGAAAGTGCGCTCGTCCGGGTCGGCTCTGTCGAAGTCGACCGCGTTGTCAGCGTCGTCGCCCTTGACGGTGAAGCTGGTCGAGCTCATCGGCCTGCAAGTCTATGGTGGCACTTGTAATGAAGGCGCCCTGGGGCACCGCGACACCGGGAAAGCGGAGACCGATGATCTCATCGCCGTCGAAATCGAGATCGCCGCTGCCGCTCGAGCCGCCCTCGACGTCGTCGTCACCATTGGTGATCTGGACCTGAATGCTGGTGGCGCTCGCGGCACCGACCGTCAAGAGCAGTAGGCCGAGAACGGTAGCTCCACAAAACAGGGCAGATTTGAGGGTTGGTTTCATTCCGGTTCCTCCGGGCTCGAATGACATTTATTCGCCTATGTGACAGAGAGCTTGCGGTTTGCGTGAACTTTGACCCCGTCCATCTTCTCCAGCTGTGCGCGCTGGGCCGGGGTGACTTCGGCGCTGACGGAGCGGATGATCCCGAGCTCGCGGGAGACCGTCCCACCCGCCGCACGGACAACGGCGATGGCGGCTTCCAGGCTTTCGGCCTGGACAATCACGCTCACCGTCTCCGGCGGCGCGGGCTGGAAGCTGGCCGCCAGAAACAGGAGGCTCAGCACCCCGATGCCACAGGCGAATGAGGATTTGAAGGCCGCTGTCATCCGGGCTTCTCGGGATTTGGTGCTCAACGTGGGAATTGCTGTTTTCATCGGTCTCCCCTATCGACTAAAGACCCCAATACAGGCTCTACACGAACCTGCAGCTGCGCGACTTGTTTCGCAAGGACTATGCCACCGTTTGGCGCCATTTCTGCCATCAAAACCTGCCAAGTTTTGCTGTGTCAGAGTGGTACGGTAGCTGTCACTCTTACGAGATGAACGGTTGTAGCCGATTAAGATACTGTAAATGAGCAAGTTACAGGATCCATAGAAGAGCATCTATATCTTGGCGCAAGTAGAGCGGTATAGAAAGAGTGGAAACAAGTGATTTGGCATCATGTCCATTCTTTTGCTGTGTGCTCTGTGAATACACCACTTTAGGTGAAAAGAATGGCCGAATCGACTCTGGTAAAACGACCCGTATGACCCGACCAGAAGCGTCGAAAGGAAGCCGCAAGCGTCTCGTCTGTCTGCCGGGTAGGCCCTCTCCCCAACAGCCGACCGAGAGGCCTCCGACCGGGTGCAAGCGCGACCCGTTTGCGTTATCGTGATGGCACGGGTCTTCTCGTGTTCCGATCGACCCCGAAACCACCTCAATCGAGATTCAACCGCTTTCGGTCAGGAGTGTCGTGATGAAAGACAGCTTTTCAACGCTGGGTGAGCTGCGAGTGGCCGACCGCTCGCTGCGGATCGCTCGACTTCCCGAGTTGGAGAAACAGGGCTGGAGCCTCGGACAGCTTCCCTTCAGCCTGCGGATACTGCTCGAGAACCTCTTGCGGCGTGAGGACGGCGAGGCCGTCACCGCCGAGGACATCGAAGCGGTGGCCAATTGGGATCCCCGGGCCACACCTTCGCAGGAGATCGCCTTCATGCCGGCTCGAGTCCTGCTCCAGGACTTCACTGGTGTGCCGGCGGTGGTCGATCTCGCGGCCATGCGTGACGCCATGCAGGCAATGGGAGGTGAGCCGAAAGAGATCAATCCCCTGCAACCGGTCGAGCTGGTGATCGACCACTCGGTCCAGGTCGACGAGTACGGCACCGCGGCGGCCTTCCTCATCAACAAGGAGAAAGAGTTCGAGCGCAATCGAGAGCGCTACGGGTTTCTCAAATGGGGCAGGAGCGCCTTCGACAATTTCAAGGTGGTGCCCCCGGGGACCGGCATCGTCCATCAGGTCAACCTGGAATACCTGGGCCGCGTGGTGATGACCGGCGAAGGGGACGAACCCTTTGCCTATCCCGACACCCTGGTGGGGACCGACTCCCACACCACGATGATCAATGGTCTCGGCATCCTCGGTTGGGGTGTCGGCGGCATCGAGGCGGAGGCTGCGATGTTGGGCCAGCCGATCTCGATGTTGGTGCCGCAGGTGGTGGGCTTCCGCTTGTCCGGGAGGCTGGCCGCCGGCGCCACGGCCACCGATCTGGTGCTGACGGTGACCCAGATGCTGCGCGAGAAGGGGGTGGTGGGAAAATTCGTCGAGTTCTTCGGCTCCGGTCTGGAGCACCTGCCGTTGGCCGATCGGGCGACCATCGCCAACATGGCACCGGAGTACGGAGCCACCTGTGGCATCTTCCCGGTTGACCAGGCGACGCTGACCTATCTGGAGCTGACCGGCCGGCCGGCGGAGCGGATCGCGCTGGTCGAGGCCTATATGAAGGAGCAGGGTCTCTTCCACACGGCTTCGAGCCCGGAGGCCGAGTACACGGATACCCTCGAGCTCGATGTGTCGACGGTGGAACCGAGCCTGGCCGGACCCAAGCGTCCCCAGGACCGGATCGACCTGGGAGATGTCAAGCGCTCGTTCCTGGATCAGCTGGACAGCCTCAAGCCACCGGGTGCCGAAGCTGCTTCGACAAATGGTGGTGCACGTGCCTCTCTGGGCGATGAGGAGTTCACCCTCGACCACGGCTCGGTGGTCATCGCGGCCATCACCAGTTGTACGAACACCTCCAACCCGAGTGTCATGGTCGGAGCAGGTCTGCTGGCCAAGAAGGCGGTGGGCCGGGGTCTCATGACCCGGCCCTGGGTCAAGACCAGCTTTGCTCCCGGCTCCAAGGTGGTGACCGACTACCTGACCGAGTCGGGGCTACAGGGCTACCTCGATGAGCTCAAGTTCAACCTGGTCGGCTACGGCTGCACCACCTGTATCGGCAACAGCGGTCCACTGCGCGAGCCGATCTCGGAAGCCGTGCGTGGGGCCAACCTGGTGGCGGTCTCCGTGCTCTCCGGAAACCGTAATTTCGAAGGGCGTATCAGCCCCGATGTACGGGCCAACTATCTGGCATCACCACCGCTGGTGGTCGCCTATGCCCTGGCCGGCCGGATCGACATCGATCTCCAGACCGAGCCGCTGGGTCAGGACCGCGACGGCAACCCGATCTATCTCGAGGAGATCTGGCCGAGCCCGGACGAGATCCGCGAGACCGTACAGGCCTCGGTCCACTCCGAGATGTTTACCCGTGAGTACAGCGAGGTCTATGCCGGGGATGAGCAGTGGAACGCCATGCCGGTACCCACCGGAGACACCTACGCCTGGGAGCCCGACTCCACCTACGTCAAATTGCCACCCTACTTTGTCGATCTGCCGCCGACGCCCGATCCGGTAGCGGACCTTGCCGGAGCCCGGGCACTGGCGGTCGTGGGGGACACCATCACCACCGATCACATCTCGCCCGCCGGAGCCATCAAGGCCGACAGCCCGGCCGGCAGGTATCTGATCGAACACGGTGTGGCGCCCAAGGACTTCAACTCCTACGGCTCACGGCGGGGCAACCACGAGGTCATGATGCGCGGCACCTTTGCCAACGTGCGCTTCCGCAACCAGCTGGTGCCCGATGTCGAAGGTGGCTTCACTCTCCATCTGCCCGAAGCCGAGACCATGACCATCTTCGATGCCGCCATGAAGTACAAGCAAGAGGCCGTGCCTCTCGTGGTACTGGCGGGCAAGGAGTACGGCACCGGTTCGTCGCGGGATTGGGCGGCCAAGGGGCCGAGTCTTCTCGGTGTGAGGGCGGTCATCGCCCAGAGCTTCGAGCGCATTCACCGCAGCAATCTGGTGGGCATGGGCATCCTGCCGCTCGAGTTTCTACCCGGTGAGTCGGTTGCGAGCCTCGGTCTGAGCGGGCACGAGGAGTACGCGATCGAAGGATTGGCCGCCGGTTTCAGTGGTGAGTTCCAGAAAGGGCTACCGTACGTGCCCGCAGCGCCGACGGCAAGGAGACCACCTTCAAATCACGGGTGCGGCTGGATACACCACAGGAGGCGCTGTACTACGCGCATGGGGGGATATTGCAGTACGTGCTGCGGCAGTTGTTGAACGCTGCGTAGAGAGTTGCGAAAAAGGGCTTGAGGGCTTGCCCCCCCCTTTCCCGCACCCGGGCGTGAGGGCTTGGGGTACCACCCGCCCACCGGAAGTGGCCGGGCGGGGGAGCCTCAAGCCCTCATGCCCTGGGAGGGTGGGGGGTCCCCCAAGAAAAAGCCCCGTGCCGGGGAGGGAGCCAGCACGGGGGGAGGAGAGGGAGCTGAATTTGAGATATCGGAGATAACTCTCCGGGGCGGGTCAGCTCCCGACTGCAAACCGCCCTAAAGACTATTAACGAGAACGAACCCTCTTTGGATTCCCAAAACTTGATGAAGATTGTCACAAATACAGTCGGGATGCAAAATTAAGCTCGGAAAACCTCTAATCATGCGCATTTTTGTTACCGGGGCCAGCGGCTATCTGGGCTCGGCGCTCTGCCGGCGATGGGCGGCGGACGGGCACGAGGTCACCGCCCTGGTACGCACCACCAGCCGCCGGGAGGTGCTCGAATCGCTCGGTGTCGGGTGTTTTGTGGGTGATGTGAGCGACCGCGCGTCGATGCGGCAAGGTATGTCGGGGGCCGACTGGGTGGTTCACGCCGCCGCCGAGCTCGACCCGCGGGCGTCGGCGGACGAGATGCGGCGGGTCAACGTCGAAGGCAGTGCCAACGTAGCCACCCTGGCGTACAAACTGGGTGTCGGAAGGTTCCTCTCCATCTCCTCCATGGCCGCCTTTGGGGGGAGCCCGGCCGACGGCTCCCCGAGCAACGAGGACTCCCCGGTCCGGATGCCGTTTCCCTCGAGCTACAGCGCCACCAAGCATGCAGGGCAGAAGATCATCGAGGAGATCGCCGAACAGGGGCTACGAGTCGACACGGTTTATCCGGGATTGGTCTACGGTCCGCCCGCCAAGCGTCGCGGTGCTAACACCCTGCTATACAGGATCCTGACCCGGCGCATGCCGGCCATCGTCGGCGGCAGGCAGGTCTCGTGCTGGGTGTACATCGACGATGTCGTGGATGCAATTGTCCGGGTCATGGACCGGGCCGAACCTGGGGGGCGATTCCTGCTGACCGGTGAGCCGGCGACCGTCGACCAGTTGGTATCGAAGGTGTGCTCGTTGGCCGGTGTCAGGCCTCCCAGGTGGCGGCTATCGGTGAACGCGGCGGAAGTGCTGTTGTTGATGATGAAAGTCTACTTCGGCCTCAGCGGGCGGCGTCCCCCCTTCAGCCGGCAACAGCTCGCCAGTCTTCGCCGCCACTGGAACTTCGACGATAGCCGGGCGAGGGAAAAGCTCGACTGGCAGCCGCGTGGATTGGACGAGGGTCTGCCGCCGACGCTGACGGATCTGCAGTCCGGATGAGGCGCTGGAGAACGCCGGAAGCTCTGTTACAATCCTCGCTCGACCCGAGGCGCACCGAGACGCGCCCTCAGCAACAATCGACAGCCTTTCGAAACGCACCCGCCAAGGTGGAGTGAAAGATGAGCAATTCCAAATTGGATCTGAACGGACAGGAGTACGAATTACCGGTGATCGTCGGCACCGAAGGCGAGACGGCGGTCGACGTCCTCAAGCTGCGAGCCAAGAGTGGTGCCATCACGTTCGACCCGGGCTACGGCAACACGGGATCGTGCGCCAGCGCCATCACCTTTATCGACGGCGAGAAGGGCATCCTGCGCTATCGCGGCTACCCCATCGAGCAGGTGGCCACTGCCGCCAGCTTTGCCGAGGTCTGCTATCTCCTGGTCTACGGCGAGCTGCCCAACCGTGCGGAGTACGAGGAGTTCCGCGATCTGCTGGCCCGCCACACCCTGCTCCACGAGGACATGAAGAAGTTCTTCGAGGGGTACTCGACGATGGCTCACCCCATGGCGATCCTCTCTTCGATGGTCGGTGCGGTGTCGACGTACTACCCCAGCGCCGAGTCGGACGAGGACCTGAATCTCAATATCATCCGGTTGCTCGCCAAGACCAGCACCATTGCCGCCTTCTCCTACAAGAAGTCGATCGGTCAACCGTTCGTCTATCCCCGCAACGACCTTTCCTACACCGAGAATTTTCTCCACATGATGTTCGCGGTGCCGGCGGAAACCTACGAGGTGCCTCCGGTTCTCGACCGAGCACTGAACCTTCTGCTCATTCTCCATGCCGACCACGAGCAGAACTGCAGCACCTCGACGGTACGCATGGTGGGCTCGAGCGAAGCTAGCCTGTTTGCCTCTATTTCGGCCGGTATCAGCGCTCTGTCGGGGCCGCTTCATGGCGGCGCCAACCAGAAGGTCATCGAGATGCTGGAGAAGATCCGCCAGGACGGGGGCGACTACCAGAAGTACATGGACATGGCCAAGGACAAATCGTCCGGTTTTCGCCTCATGGGTTTTGGCCACCGGGTCTACAAGAACTTCGACCCGCGAGCCACGCTGCTCAAGGAGGCGGCCGACGAGGTGCTGGAGCAACTGGGGGTCGCCGACCCGCTGCTCGACATCGCCCGCAATCTGGAAGATACCGCGCTCAAGGACGACTACTTTGTCGAGCGCAAGCTCTACCCCAACGTCGACTTCTACAGCGGCATCATTTACCGTGCCATGAGTATCCCGACCGAGATGTTCACCGTTCTGTTTGCACTGGGGCGGTTGCCCGGTTGGATCGCCCACTGGAAGGAGATGCGCTCGGACCCCGATGGTCGAATCCACCGTCCGCGACAGGTCTACGTCGGCGAGACCGAGCGAGACTTCGTTCCCTTCGACAAGCGCTGAATCGACCCACCGAAGACGGAGCAATGGCCGACTGATCGACTTCAGTCGGCCTTTTTGTGCCTCGTCAGCTTGTCGTGGACCGTGTGGCGAAGGTGGTCGAGGCGCTCGGAGACCCTTGGCCAGCGCTGCAGCAACGCCTTGAGCGCCCGGTGAACCCTCTCGCTGGCCACCGAGAGGATGGCGGCGCCGAGAATGATCATCAGGATTCCCTGTAGGCCGGGCAGCAGCAGCCCGGCGAAACCCAGGGCCAGCACCACCCATCCGATGGCCAGAAGCACGATGCGGACACCGATGTGCAGAGAGGGCAGGTGGGGGCGTTTGAAGGTGCGGTGGTGATGGGGCTTCTCGTCGGGCATTTCCTGGGTCAGGCTAACACGGCCCGCGGCGGGTGCCCCGACCATCGGTAACCTGCGGGCCTTCTACCCATGACTACTACATGTTGTGGTTGTCATTGACACCCACAACATCATTTTGTAGGGTCCTCCCACATCACGACAGCCCGATGAAGGTGCGTTCGCCTCTTTCGTCGGCGTCTCCGGTTCCCGAGGGGATCTGAAGTAGGTTGCAAAAGACCGAGTTGGCCCTGGAAGCCGCCTGGCGGCCGGCCGGGGAAGGAGCATCGATGCAGCCTACAAAGGTTATCAAGCGCTCGGGCGAGTTCGTCGAGTTCGACGCGGAGCGGATCCGCAATGCGATCTTGAAGGCGGTCATGGCCACCGGCGGGAAGCTCTCCGCGGCCACCGTGGATGCCATTGTCGACGGTGTCGTGGAGGATCTCGAGCGGCAGGAGCGGCAGTTTACCGAGTCCTTCCCAAGCGTCGAGAACATCCAGGACCTGGTGGAGAAGAACCTGGTGCTCGCCGGCCGCTACGACATCGCCAAAGCCTTCATCCTCTACCGGGCAGAGAGGCGCCAATCCCGCGACGAGGCCAGAATGCGAGCCATCGCCGACGCCCATGATAGGCGGCTGGTGATTGCGGCGCCGGATGGCAGTCCGGAGCTTTTCGACGTCGAAAAGGTCGAGCAGCTCTTGAGAAGGGTGGTAACGATCTGGGTGATGCCATCGATGTCGATCGCCTCGTCAAGGAGGTGATCAGCAGTGTCGGCGAGGGTATGACTTCGGAAGAGATCGCCCGGACTCTGGTCCTGGCGACCGCCGCTTCCATCGAGCGCCACCCCGCCTACAGCTTCCTGGCGGCTCGGCTTGTGCTCGAAACCCTCTACGCGGAGGTCTTCGGCCGCAGGGTAGAGCTCGACGAGCTCGACTCCGCCTACCGCGAAGCGTTCGTCAGCAGCATTCGCTATGGATCCGAAAGTGGCCTGCTCGATCCTCGGCTGGCGGATTTCGATCTCGGCCTGCTGGCAGCCAGCTTGAGCCCGGAGCGGGATCTCATGTTCCAGTATCTGGGGATCCAGACCCTGTGTGACCGCTATCTCATCCGCCGCGGAGGACGCTGTCTCGAGCTGCCACAG
>SBFI01000419.1 GCA_006227875.1 Acidobacteriota bacterium | reverse complement strand
AGCAGCTGACACAAATGGTGCGTGAGGGCTTTATCCGGGCGCGGATCGACGGTGAGATGGTCGATCTCCAGGGCGAGCTGCCGACCCTCGACAAGAAGAAGAAACACTCCATCGACATCGTCATCGACCGGTTGGTGGTCAAGCCGGAGGTCGGGCAACGGCTGGCGAGCTCGATCGAGACCGCCCTCAAGGTCGGCGGCGGGCTGGTCGTCCTGGCCCCCGCGGGTCTGCCCGAGGAGACACTCTCCCAGAGCTACGCCTGCATCGACTGCGGCACCAGCCTGGCGGAGATCACACCGCGGCTGTTCTCGTTCAACAGTCCCTACGGGGCGTGCCCCGCCTGCTCGGGTCTGGGAACCCACATGGGAGTCGATCCGGAGCGGGTGGTGGCCGATCCCGAGCGCTCGATCGACGCCGGGGCCATTGCCCCCTGGCCCGGGGGCTCGAAGTCCTGGCGGATGAGGATGGTCCAGACCCTGGCCCGGGAGCTGGAGTTCTCCCTCGACGTCCCGTGGCAAAAGCTACCCGAGGAGATTCGGCGGGTCATCCTCTACGGTAGCGGCGAGCGGGAGATGACCTTCGAGCTCAAGGGGCGAAAGTCGAGCTACACCTGGAAGGGCTCCTACGAAGGGATCATCCCGCTGCTCGAGCGGCGCTACAAGGAGACCGAATCGCAGACGGTCCGCACCGAGATCGAGAAGTACATGTCGATGCACAGTTGCGCCGAATGCCAGGGTCGCCGGCTGCGACCCGAGGCGCTGTCGGTGCAGATCGAGGGGCGCAGCATCGATCTGCTCTCCGCGATGACGGTGACCGAGCTCCGCACCTTCCTCGAGCGTCTCAAACTGAACAAGCGTGAGAAGGCCATCGCCGGCAAGGTGGTGCAGGAGATCGTCGATCGGTTGCGGTTTCTCGACGACGTGGGTGTGGGATATCTCAGCCTCGAGCGCGCCTCGGCCACGCTGTCGGGGGGCGAGAGCCAGAGGATCCGGTTGGCGACGCAGATCGGCAGCAAGCTGATGGGGGTGCTCTACGTGCTCGACGAGCCCTCCATCGGTCTCCATCAGCGGGACAATGCGCGGCTGATCGGTACGCTCAAAGGGATGCGGGATCTGGGCAACTCGGTGCTGGTGGTCGAGCACGACGAAGAGACCATTCGCGCCGCCGATTGGGTGATCGATCTCGGTCCGGGCGCCGGTATCCACGGTGGGGAAGTGGTGGCCACCGACACGGCGGATGGTCTCACCCGGGTGAAGGCGTCGCTGACCGGCCGCTATCTGAAGGGGGATCTGTCGATCCCGGTGCCGCCCGAGCGCCTGCAGCCGGGTGAGCGAAGCCTGGTGGTCGAGGGAGCGAGCCACAACAACCTCAAGCATCTGCGCATCGAGCTGCCGCTCGGTCTGTTTATCGTTGTCACCGGTGTGTCGGGCTCGGGCAAGAGCAGCCTGATCAACGACATTCTCTATCGCGCGCTGGCGAGGCACTTCTACCGGGCAACCGACCGGCCGGGGGAGCACGAGAGAATCGACGGCCTCGAGCATCTGGACAAGGTCATCGCCATCGACCAGAGCCCCATCGGCCGCACGCCACGCTCCAACCCGGCCACCTACACCAATGTCTTTGGCCACATCCGGGGTCTCATGGCGAAGACACCCGAGGCCAGGATGCGGGGCTACAAGCCCGGGCGCTTCAGCTTCAACGTGGCGGGAGGGCGGTGCGAGGCCTGCAAAGGGGATGGGCAGATAAAGATCGAGATGCACTTCCTGCCCGACATCTATGTCACCTGCGAGGTGTGTGGCGGCAGGCGCTACGACCGGGAGACACTGTCGGTGCTATACAAGGGACACAATATCGCCGAGATATTGGATCTGACGGTCGAGCAGGCACGCGAGGTGTTCCGCAATATCCCGCCGATCGAGAGGATCCTCACCACTCTGGACGACGTGGGTCTGGGCTACATCCACCTCGGCCAGCCGGCGACAACGCTCTCGGGGGGCGAAGCGCAGCGGGTCAAGCTGGCTCGAGAGCTGTGCAAGCGGTCGACCGGCAAGACCCTCTATCTGCTCGACGAGCCCACCACGGGTCTTCATTTCGACGACGTCGGCAAGCTGCTCAAGCTGCTCCATCGTCTGGTGGAGTTGGGCAACACGGTGATCGTGATCGAGCACAACATGGAGGTCATCAAGATGGCCGACTGGGTGATCGATCTCGGCCCCGAGGGCGGCGAGGCCGGTGGTCGACTGGTAGCCGCCGGTCCGCCGGAAAGCGTGGCCAAAGCCAGGTCGAGCTACACCGGGCGGGTCCTCAAACGGGTCTTGAACAGAGCAAAACCTACCTAAACCCTGTAGAATCAGAATCTAGCGATGGCCACACGGTCGAGCTTTGCCGAGAAGCGCCGGATTCTCCAGCTGGAGACGATCTACGATCTGGCGGTCGCCCTACATGCGCACCGACCGGAACAGGAGCTGGTGGACGAGCTCCTGCAGGGGGTGTGTGCGGTTCTGGATCCGGCGGCTGCCGTGGCCGTCACCCGTGATCCCTATGGCGCCGCACGAGCCGTGGCCAGCGTCGGCTGGACCGAGGTGCCTCCCGAGCCCGGCGCCCTGCTCGAAGCACCCATGTGGCGCGAGCTCCTCGCCAGCGGTCAGACTCTGTCGAAGCGGGAGGGTGAGCTGGCCGGACGGGAGTATCGTGAGGTTTTAGCGACGCCCCTGGCCAGCCGTGGTGTCTACGTCGGCTATCTGGCAGTACTCGACAAGGAGGAGCGGGGAGGTGAGGCGGCCGGATACACCGCGGACGATCGCAAGTTTCTCGAATCGGTGGCAGCGCTCGCCGGAGTGGCGCTCGACAGCGCCCGTCAGGTAGAGGATCTCGAGACTCAACGCGAGCGGCTCCAGGAGGAGAACAAGGCACTCAAGGGTCGACTGGCCGATCAGGTGGCCGGGCGGCGAATCGTGGCCCACGCTCCGGCCATGAGGTCCGCGCTGGAAATGGTGGAGCGAATCGCGCCGCGCCGAGTCAGTGTCGTGATCCGGGGAGAGAGCGGTACCGGCAAGGAGCTGGTGGCCAAGCTGGTGCATCTGCTTTCCGGACGCGGTGGCGCCCTGGTGGCTGTGAATTGTGGTGCCCTGCCCGAGACTCTGCTCGAAAGCGAGCTGTTTGGCATCGAGGGTGGGGTGGCGACCGGTGTGCAGGCGCGCCGTGGCAAGTTCGAGTTGGCCGACGAGGGCACCCTTTTTCTGGACGAGATCGGGGATATGCAGCCGGCGCTGCAGGTCAAGCTGCTGCGCGCCCTCCAGGAGCGCGAGATCGTGCGTATCGGCGGACATCAGCCGATTCCCATCGACGTCCGACTGGTCGCGGCGACGCACCGGGATCTGGAAGCGCTGGTGGCCGAGAAGGCTTTTCGTGAGGATCTCTACTACCGGCTCAAGAGTGTCGAGATCTCTTTGCCGCCGCTACGCGAGCGGCGCGAGGACATACCGCATCTGGTGCGGTTGTTTGCGGAGGACTTTTGCCGTCACGAGCAGATTCCGCTGCCGACGATTCCAGCCGACGCCCTGGCGGTGTTGCTGGCGCACGACTTCCCTGGCAATGTTCGTGAGCTGCAGAATGTCGTCGAGGCGGCGGTCTCGCTGGCCGAAGGGGCGGTAGAGCCCGAGCTGCTGCGCTCGCTTCTGGGTGATACCGGCCCATCGGCCGGACCCGATCCGATCGACCTCGACACCGTGGAACGGCGACATATCGCCAAGATCCTACGCATGACCGGGGGCAACAAGAGCCGGGCGGCCAAGTTGCTCGGTGTCGATCGCCGGACCCTCCAGCGCAAGGGCTATTGATCATCCATGTGGCATCGCGCCGCATATGCGGCAAAATGCGCCATACCTCCTAGAGTGTGGGTCTTTTTTGTGTCTTTGGCTGACCGGGGAGGGCCAGGTCAGAATCAGATGCGACCTAATGTCGCACTTTCACCTGCGGCACTGCTCGGCGGTGACAGGCCAAGAAGGTGGCAAGTCCTTGCAGGTCAGTACGTTACGCCGGGCTGTCGTGGATTTGCCGGAGCTGGCAACAAGTTTGCTCCTCTGGAGAGACGAACCAGGGAGATTCTTGATGCTACAGTCAATCCGTCGGGCAATTGCCTTACCACAGGTGCCTGTTCAGGCACTTGCCACGGTCGTTTCTGTGCTAGCGTTCGGCTGGCTGTTGATTAACGACCTTGTTCAGCCAATCGTGATACTTCTTCTGGAGCTTTTCCTCACCTTCTAGGCCCTTTTTGGGTCCGGAAGGCGGGGTTGCTATCGGGGGAGCTATGGCAAGGGGAGCCGTATTGAGGGAGGTAACGCTCACACTCCCCATGCTTCCTGACATGGAGATTGCGGCAAGCAAGACGGCGACCGCGCTGGCGGAGTTCATGGAGATGAGCTCCGATAAGATAGATGAGGTGCGGATGGCTGTTGTCGAAGCCTGTATCAACAGCTTCGAGCACAGTCACGCCGGCGATCAGAAAGTACAAATCGAGTTTGCGGTGCTCGGCGATTCCAAGCCCGAGAAGCTGCAAATCACCATAACTGATACCGGAATCGGCTTCTCACCAGACGATGTCGAGGAACCCATAATCGAAGAGAAGCTGAAGGCGGCGAGCAAGAGGGGCTGGGGGTTGAAGATCATCAAAGGACTCATGGACGAAGTGGAGATCCGCTCCGGGGCGACCGGAACAACAGTCGTGATGAGCAAGTCACGTTGAGCTCGGAGAGTTTACGATGACCGAAATGTTGAAAGTGAACGTCGATCGCCGGGGTGGGCTCGCTGTGATCTACACGGAGGGCTACATCAACAATCAGGGCGGAGAAGAGATCGCGCGTGCGGCCTACGACCTGATCAGCGACGACGAAAAGAACCTCCTGCTCAACCTCAAGGGTACGAAGATCGTCAACTCGATCGGTATCTCCATCCTGATCGAGATCATCGAGAAGATGCTCGAGATCGATGGACGCCTGTCGTTTTGTTGCCTCACTCCAACGATCGAGAAGACATTCCACATAATGGGCTTGGCCCAATACGCTCAGATATTCCCCGATGAAGAGTCGGCGGTTTCGGGTCTGAGCGCATGAGACAGTAATGGCCCAGTCGCCAGCCCCCGTCGGGAATCAGGACATCTGGGCAGACCTCCTCGGACTTGCCGACCGGCAGGCGGGAGAACAGGCTCTGCTCCGCGGCCTGCTCGGGGTCCTGTGCAAATCGGGGGAGTTGAAAGGGGCTGCCGTCTACACCGAGGGTGGCGACTGCTTCCGGCAGGAAGTGGCGGTGGGTGCCGGCGAGTTTCCTGTCGAGGTCAGAGACTTTCGCGACCTGGATCTCGAGCATCGAGAGATCCCCGGTGGTCTGCTCCTCTTGAACCCTTCGGGGCCGGAGGCCGGTTCCCCCGAATCGTTGTCGCTGGTAGCCCTGGCGGCGGCGTTGCAGACGGCCAATCTGAGCAAACGTCTCAAGCAACAGAAGTTCGAGGTCAACTATCGAGGTGTCGAGCTCGAAGCTCTTTACGACGTCGGTCTGGCCATTGCCTCGACCCTGAATCTCGAGGAGCTGGGGGAAGAGATCCTGCTGCGCGCCGTCTCGCTGCTGGACGCTCGGCGGGGAGCCCTCTATCTGACCAAGGGGAGCTCGTTTGTGCTCGAGCGGACCTTTGGTGGTGATGCCTCGACCGAGATCGCACTCGAGGATCCGGTGGTAACGGCGCTGCTGGAGGAGAGGCCGCCGGGTGATCAAGCTCTGCTGCCGGGTGCGTCTCACCTGCTCGCCGTACCGGTCGAAACCGACAGCGCACGACGGGGTCTGCTGGTGGTCGCCGACAAGGAGAGCCGCCACGGCGTGGGCCCCTTCGAAGCGGCGGACAGGCGGACCCTGGCGATGTTTGCCAATCAGGCCGCCATCGCCCTGGAGAACGCCTACCTCCACCGGCAGGCGCTGGAAAAGGAGCGGCTCGAGCGGGAGGTCGAGCTGGCGGCCCAGATCCAGCGGCGCCTGCTGCCAACCGGCTCGCCTCACCTCGAAGGGTTCGAGTTGGTAGGTTGGAGCCGCCCGGCCCGGCATGTCGGAGGCGACTACTACGATTTTCTGAGTTTGGCCGAGGATCGGGTGGGTGCGGTCCTGGCCGACGTGTCCGGAAAAGGACTCCCTGCGGCCCTCATGGTCTCCACCATTCACTCGGCGCTACGTCTGCTCTTCGATCACTTCCGAGTGGGGGCGGAGCTGATCGCGCGGCTCAACCATCACATCTCCGACTCCAGCGCGCCCAACAAGTTCATCACCCTGTTTGCCGCCGAGATCGATCCGAGACGAGGTGAGGTCAGCTATGTCAACGCCGGCCACAACCCCGCGTTGCTGATGAGAGCGGGCGGCGAGGTGGAGGAGTTGGAGACCGGTGGCTTTCCTCTCGGACTCTTTGCTGAAAGCTCCTACACCGGCGGTACCCTGGCCATGGCACCGGGAGATCTCCTCTGTATCTACAGCGACGGCATCACCGAATGTGAAGCGCCCGACGAGACGGAGTTTGGCGCCGAGCGGTTGGTGGAGCTTCTCGAGTTGGTCGGTGACCAACCTCTTCCAGATGTAGTGCAGGCGGTCGACGACGCGGTGACCGAATTCGCCGCCGGTCAGAACCAGGGGGACGATCAGACCCTGGTGCTGCTGCGGCGGACACCTTAAGAGGGCTTGAGGGCTCGAGGGTCCCCCCGCCCACCCCGGCCGGCAGAGACGCCGGCCGTTGTCTTTACAGGATTTCCAACTTCGGCACCGCCGAGATCGCCATGCTTGGCGCCGAGATGGCGCCAAAGAATCCGGCTCTCGGAGACCAGACCACCGGCTCGTCTCCAAGCGCCAGCAGGCTGGAGAAGACACGCAGCAGACCGTCTTCCCACAGCAGGTCGGGAAGGCTCTGGCCCAACTGTCCCCTCTCGATGAGCCTGACGCCCCGGGCGTGGGCTCGAATCTGGGCACGGGTGGGCTCGAAGCACTCGAGATGCTCCAGCGAGCCGATCCAGATCCCACCGTCGGCGGCCAGCAGCATCTGATCCGCGGCAGTCTCACCGGGGAGTAGAAAGAGATTCTCCGCTCGGGCGTCGTTGCCACCAATGGCGTGGGCCGTCGGTGGCAGGCCAAGCTGCGCCGCCTGGCGCTGATCGAGGGCCGGGGTTTTGGGCGATCCCTTGAAGATGAGGTCGACCGAGCGCTTGGCTGTTCCCTCCAGATCGAAGGGAAAGGGGAGACCCCGTGAGTTTGTACCGTCGTCGCGCAGATTGATACCACGATCGAAGACCTGGACGTCGAGATGCTGGCGCAGGAAGGAGCTGCCCCGATGGTAGGAGATAGCCGAGAAGGCGGCCCGGTTGAGGATGTCCAGAAGCTGGATCGTCGCCTCCGGCGAGAGCAGTACGGAGACCGGCCCTGTCGGGGGATCACCGACGGGCCCGGAAGCGTGCCGGTTGCGGGCGCGCTCGATGACCCGCTCGGGTTCCAGGCCTTGCAGGCTGCGGGACGAGCTGGCAGCTCTCCCGCCGCCCGGCCGGCGGCCACGACTGGTTTCGAAAGTCGCGGCGGTCACCGCCATCTGTCGACGCACACCCCGGCTGTTGAAAACGGCCACGCGGGCGTCCGACCACTGGAGCCAGACACTCTCTCGCCGTCGTCGCAGCCGCGCCAGCAAGGCCCGAGCTCCATCGGCATCGAGCCCGGCAAGCTCGGGGTCGTAGAGATCCGAGGTCGTGGTCAATTTGGTGTCATCGGCGGGCAGATGTGGAAGCCCCGGTAGAGGATCACGGCTGCGGGACTGGGCGATCGCCATCCGTACGGCGTTGTCGATCTCGCTGGGCTCGCTCGCCCCGGTGCGGTGGCTACCCACTCGGCCCCGGTCGATGACGCGGACCAGGACTGTGCGCTCGGGTAGAGCCCGGGCATCGATCCGTTGTCCGCGATTGGATGCGTTGCCGTGATTGACCTCCAGCCAGACCAACTCCGTCTCGTCGGCCGGCGAGTGACTCAGGGCCCGCTCCAGGCGCTCCGCGATTTGATCGACGGAGAGAAGATCGGTGGTCGAGGTCGAGACTGAAATCGCTGGCCTCCTGACTAGCTCGAAGGGAGTGATACCGGGCCGCCATCCTCGGCAGCAAACGACAGGCTCGGTGGCTCGATCGGAGTCGAGCTGCCGAGTTCGCAGCCGACACCTTCCTCGGTAATCGTTTCGAGCCGGGCCGGTCCCAAGAAGTTGGCCAAGTCGACGTCGCTGTCCGTGTGTACCCGGATGTAGTTGTCGGTGGTACCGAACCAGCGACCTTGCCTGCGACTCTCCCACAGGACATCGGCGCTGGTGCCCAGATTCTGGTTCCAATAACGGCGCTCGGAGGCGTCGGCTACCGTCAGCGCCCGGGTCATGCGCTCGCGCACGACGGAGTGGGGTACCTGCTCCGGCAGGGTAGCCGCCTCGGTTCCGGGTCGGGGCGAAAAAGGGAAGGCATGCACCCGCGCAAAGCTCATCGCTTTGCAGAAATCGAGGCTCTTGTCGAAATCTCCGTCCGACTCGCCCGGAAAACCGACGATAAGATCGGTGGTGATCGCCACGCCCGGAAGCCGCTCGCGGAGGACACATACCTGTTCGGCGTACTCCTGCGGTGTGTAGGGGCGACGCATGCGAGTCAGAGTATGGGCACAGCCGCTCTGCAGGGAGAGATGAAAGTGTCGGCACAGACGGCCGGTAGAGAAGAGATCGAGCAACCGGTGGTCGAGCTGCCAGGGCGCGATGGAGGTGAGCCGGATGCGGGCGACGACGGTCTTGGCCAGGATGGTCTCCACCAGCTCGAACAGACCGTTGGCGCCGTCGCGGTAGGAGGAGATCTGGACTCCGGTGATGACGACTTCTTGAAAGCCGCCCCTGCCCAGCGCCTCGACTTCGCTGACGACTTCGTCCATCGGCCGGCTATGCTGGCGTCCCCGGGTGAGTGGGATGACGCAAAAGGAGCAGCGCATGTTGCAGCCGTCCTCGACCTTGACCAGGGCGCGTGAGTTCCCGAACTCGAGTGGAACAAAGGGAACGGGCAATGAACCGGAGACACCCAGCGCCCTCCCGGGCTCGGGAAAGGCCTGATGGACGTGTTCGACGAGACGGTCCTTCAGATCGTTGGGAACGATCAGATCGACACCGGTCAAATCTTTGGCCTCTTCGGGTGCCGCGGTCGAGTAACACCCGGTAAGGACGGTGCGGATTGCGGGGTTCAAGCGGCGCCCCCGCCGTGCCAGCTTACGCGAGTCGCGGGCGGCCACGTGGGTGACCGTACAGCTGTTGACCACATGGAGATCGGCCTCGGCGAGCGAGGACGCAATGGCGTGTCCGGTGGCCCGGAACTGCCGGGCCAGGTGCTCGAGCTCGGCCTGATTCAGCTTGCAGCCCAGGTTGGAAAAGAAGACCCGCATCGCGGGCTATTGTAGCCTGCATTGTTGGCCTGGCAATTGCAGTGATTCCCTGCCAGAATGAGTGCCGGTTGGACCATTCGTGCATCTCCCCTTGTGAAGGCAGCTTCGATGCTCCTCGCTTTCCCGACAATCGAGTTTCGTCGTCTCTTGACGAGGACATCTCCGACCTCGTCCGGCGGTGACCCCAGGGGCGTTATCATGGTGTCCTCGGGACGTATTGTCCTCTTTGTTCTGGCTCTGCTGGTCCTTTCGGGAGACGGCATGAGGCTCTTTGCCCAATCCCAGTCGTTTGTCGATCTCCGCCGAGATATGGTGGAGCATCAGATCCTCAAGCGTGGCGTCACCGCGCCGGGTGTCCTCGACGCCATGGAAGAGGTTCCACGGCACCAGTTTGTGCCCGACGATCTTCGCGATCGGGCCTATGTCGACTCGCCACTGGCCATCGGTTCCGGCCAGACCATCTCGCAGCCCTATGTCGTGGCCCTGATGACCTCTCTGCTCGAGCTCGATGGTGATGAAAAGGTATTGGAGATCGGCACCGGCTCCGGGTATCAGGCGGCTGTGCTGTCTCGACTGGCGATGGATGTGTTCACCGTTGAGATTCGTGAATCGCTGGGCAGGCGAGCCGAACAGACCATAGCGGCCCTCGGCTACACCAATGTCCACATCCGTATCGGCGACGGCTATCAGGGGTGGCCGGAAGAGGCGCCCTTCGACGGCATCATCGTGACCGCGGCGCCCGAGAGCATCCCCGAGCCCCTCATCGATCAGCTCAAGGTCGGCGGCAAGCTGGTCATCCCCTTGGGGGATTTCTTCCAGGATCTGGTGGTGATCACCAAGACGCCCGACGGTATCGAGAAGAAAGACGTCATCCCGGTACGCTTTGTACCGATGATCGGCGAAGTCGAAGAGCAGAAAGAGAAGCGCTAGATCTCTGCGCGCCACGGCCGGCACGGAGGCCGGCTGCCTCAATTTGGGCTATCTTCCTCCCTCAAGCCCTCGAGCCCTCGAGCCCTCAAGCCCCTCCGATCCTACGCGGCTCGTCGTCGACCGGCTCCGGTGCCTCGAGCTTGCGCTTGGTCTGTTCGGACACCTTCATCTCCTCCAACTGTCGTGACATCGGCATCAGCCGCCGATCGAAGGAGCCGACGGCGGCGTTGTAGGCCTGCAGCGCGGTTCCCAACCCCTTGCCGATACGGGCCAGATCCTCACTGAACTTGGCGGCGCGGTCGTAGAGCTCGCGCGCCGAGGCGGCAATGGTCTCGGCGTTCTCCGCCAGGCTGCGCTGTTGCCAGTAGATGGCGACAGTGCGGAGGAGGGCGACCAGGGTTGTGGGGGTGGCCAGCAGCACCTTCAAGCGCAGCGCTTCCACCATCAGATCGGGGTCTTTGGCGAACGCGGCGCTCAGAAAGGGGTCGCCGGGAAGAAACATCACCACCAGATCGACCTCGGCGCCGAGGGCCTCGGCGTAGTCGCGCGCCGCCAGCGCCCGGATGTGGCCCTTTAAGGATTTTGCATGGCGATCGAGCGCTGTCTGGCGTGCCGTTTCATCTTCGGTCTCGGTGGCCTCGAGATAGGCGGAGAGCGGCGCCTTGGCGTCGATCGCGATTATCCGATTATCCGGCAGATTGACCGTCATGTCCGGGCGCTTGCCATCTCCGACAGTCGTTTGCTCCTCGAAATCGCAGTGGGCGGTCATCCCGGCCAGCTCGACGACATTGCGCAGCGCGATCTCGCCCCACCTGCCCCGCACCTGGGATCCCTTGAGTGCCGCGGCCAGCGAGGTCGTCTTCTCCTGCAGTACGGAAGTAGCGGCAGCGAGCATCTCCACCTGCTTGTCGATTCGCGAGTAGGCATCGACACGCGATTTCTCTATCTCCTGGGTCTTGCTGTCGAGCTTCTGGAGTGTCTCTTTGAGCGGCTGGAGCAGCGCCTCGATGGCCTTCTTGCGCTCTTCGAGATCGGCTGTCGACTGCGCTCTGGTGGTGGCCAGTTTCTGTTCCGCCAGCGCCAGGAATTGCTCGCTACTGCCCTTTAGCGCCGCCGCCGCCAGCGCCTCGAACGAGTCCTGGAGCTCTTTCTTGGAGTGCTCGGCAAAGCTCTTGAGCTCGGCGATGAGCTCCTTGGCTTTGTCTTCCCTCTCGCGGGCCACCGCCACCTCGCGGTCGAGTTCGCGCAGCGTCTGCTGGGCCTCCTCCAGTTCTTTCTCGAGACCTGCCCGACGGACGCGCTCACTCTGGGCCGTGGCCTCCGCCGCCGAAGTGCGCTGAGTGGATTCGAGCTCGCGGCGCTGGACGTCACGGCTCTTCATCAGAGTGGCGAAAAGCCAAGACAGCACCGCACCGACGACAAATCCCACGACTATCGGGAGGAGCAGCTCCATGGTCATGCGCCCAAGTCTACCGCCCGAAGGGCTTGGGGGCTTAGCCCACCCGCACACCCACCCGGGCTTAGGGGCTTAGGGGACCCCACAGTCCAAAGCTCGTGGGTGGGAGGGTGGGCCCCTACACCCCTACGCCCCTACGCCCAAGTCCGGGCGAGTGCGAGTTATGGGCCGTGTTACATTTCCACCTCGCATTACCCATTTCAGAAGTTCTGATCTGCCATGTTCCCCCTCAGAGACGAGAACCCCACCCAGCTTGTTCCGGTTGTCACCTTTGTCATCATCGCGATCAACGTCGCTGTCTGGTTGTTGGTGCAGAACGGTGGTGCGGGCGAGGGTTTTCTGGCCTCGCTTTGTACCTTTGGGGCGATCCCGGCGGATATCACCGGTGGTCTCGACCCGGGAGAGGTGATTTATTTGGCCGCCGACTTGCCCTGCCGGGTCGGGGCGCTGGGCTGGGGTACCGTCCTCACCTCGATGTTCATGCACGGCGGCTGGATGCATCTCATCGGCAACATGTGGTTTTTGTGGGTGTTTGGCAACAACATCGAGGATTCGATGGGACACATCCGCTTTGTCGTGTTCTACCTGTTGTGCGGAGTTCTGGCCGCCGGTGCTCACATCCTCACCGATCCGGGGAGCATGGTGCCGACCGTCGGGGCCTCCGGGGCCATCAGTGGCGTCATGGGTGCCTATCTGCTTCTCTATCCGAAGGTTCGGGTCCACACTCTCTTCTTCTTCATCGTCTTTGTGCGCGTGATTCCACTGCCTGCCTGGGTGCTGCTCATCCAGTGGTTGGTTATCCAGGTGCTGCTGGGAGCAGGCAGCATGGGTGCCGAGGGGGGCGGCGTGGCCTTCTGGGCTCACGTCGGTGGTTTTGTCGCCGGGCTGGTGCTGGTCAAGCTGTTCGAGAGACCGCAGCTGGTGATCGCCAAGCGCGACAAGTTTCGCCTTCCCCCCGACGAAATCCTCCGGCTCCGCTGGTAATTCTTGCAGCCGGAGCTCGCTTACCCTGTTCCACCGACGTAAGAGCGAACTTGCGCTCGAGCCTCCGAAAGGGAGTTTATTTGGGCTCGATTGGAGGTGGCGGCGAGGCGGTGTGCTCGATGCTGGGTCGCGATCTGGGAAGGGACTTCGCCAGTTTCTCGAAGTCCATCCCGGTGCCGTGCCCCTCTTGAACGCGCTTTGGTGTCGACGGTTGCCGGGGTGGCGCCGATTCGCTCCCGCTTTTGCCACGGCGAAAGAGGCGGGGAAGAAACCTGGTGGCGAAGACAAAAACGGCAATAATGATCCAGGCCCAGCTGTCGAAGTTTTCCATGGCTTGACGGCATCATACCGCGAAGCCGATGCGCTACAATGCTCCCAGCTTTTATGACGCTTGAAGCTGGAAGCAAGCTCGGCCCGTACGAGATCGTCGAGCCTCTGGGTGCCGGAGGCATGGGTGAGGTGTACAGGGCCCGCGACACCCGCCTCGACCGCGAGGTGGCGATCAAGGTAATTCCCGAACACCTTGCCGAAAATCCCGAACTGCGCCAGAGATTGGAGCGCGAAGCCCGGGTGGTCTCGAGCCTGCAACACCCAAACATCTGCACCTTGCACGACATCGGCTCCGAGGGCGGGATCGATTTCCTGGTCATGGAGTTCCTCGACGGCGAAACCCTAGCGGCACGGCTCGAGAAGGGTCCCCTGCCGATCCACGAGCTCTTTTCCATCGCCGGTTCGATCGCCGATGCGCTCGACAAAGCGCACCGCCAGGGGCTGGTGCACCGGGATCTGAAGCCGGGCAACATCATGCTCACCCGGACGGGAGCCAAACTTCTCGATTTCGGGCTGGCCAAAGGCACGGCAGCGCAGTCTGATCCGTCTGCCCCCACCCAGTCGCCGACCATGAGCCCGCTGACCACGGAAGGCACGCTGGTCGGCACGTTCCAGTACATGTCCCCCGAACAACTCGAGGGACAGGAGGCCGATGCCAGAAGCGATCTGTTCGCCTTCGGCTCAGTGCTGTACGAGATGGCTACCGGCAAGCGGGCCTTCGAGGGCAAGACCCAGGCCAGTCTGATCGCGGCGGTTTTGGACCGAGAGCCGGTACCCCTCGGGGAGCTCCAGCCCATGGCACCACCTGCTCTCGACCGGGTCATCCGTACCTGCCTTTCCAAGGACCCCGACGAGCGCTTTCAGAGCGCCCACGACCTGAAGTTGCAGCTCGAGTGGATCCGCGACGCCGGCTCCCAGGCCGGGGTGCCGATGCCGGTCGCCACCCGGCGCAAGACCCGCGAGCGGGTGGCCTGGGGTGTGGCGGCAGTCTTTGCCGTAGCCGCGTTGGCCGCGGCTGCTCTGCTCATGCGCGACACAACACCCGAGCGGCGGGTCCTGCGGGCCGAGATCGCACCCGCGCTGGATACGGTTTTCAGCCTCAGCCCTTCAGCACCGGGTCCGGTGACGGTATCGCCGGACGGTCGACAGATCGCCTGGGCCGCGGTGGGTCGGGACGGCAACACAAAGCTCTGGGTCCGGTCGCTCGACGAGACCACATCGAGAGAGATCGAGGGAAGCGAGGGTGCGCACTATCCGTTCTGGTCGCCGGACAGCCGTTCGGTCGCCTACTTTGCCGAGGCCAAGCTCAAGAAGGTCGATGCCTCCGGCGGTCCATCCATCACCATTGCCGAAGCCACGAATGCCAAAGGAGGCACCTGGAGCGAGGAGGGGGTCATCCTGTTCGCCCCGTCTCACAACAGTCCCATCCACAAGGTCTCAGCCGCTGGGGGCCCCACGGAGCCGGTTACCCAACTCAGTGCCGAAAGACAGGAGAACAGCCACCGTCATCCCCGATTCCTGCCCGATGGGCGGCACTTCATGTACTTCACACGGGTTGGAGCCATGGGAACGGCAGTCGAAGGTAGCGGCGTCTGGGTCGGCTCGCTCGACGGCGACGAGCCGCGTCGTTTGACCCATGCATCGTCGCAGGCCGAGTACGCCTCCGGGCACCTCTTGTTCGCCCGTGGCGATGCTCTGCTGGCACAGCGATTCGATCCCGATCGGCTGGAGCTCAGTGGCGACCCGGTACCGCTGGTCGAGGGGGTGGTCGCCATGTCGGGCGCCGCTATCGCGGCGTTCTCCGTTTCGCAGCAAGGGCTGCTTGCTTACCAGATCGGTGGCGGAGATTTGACCACGCAGCTGGCGTGGTACAACCGCGATGGAGCGCGGCTCAAGAACGTGGGTGAGCCGGCGTTTATCGGCGAACCGACGCTCTCACCCGATCAGTCCAAGGTCGCGATCACGATCGGCGACACCGAGACCGGGGCGGGCGATATCTGGATCTACGATTTCGAGCGTGACGTGAGAAGCCGATTCACCTTCGATGCTTCGGAGGATGTGACTCCCATCTGGTCACCGGACGGCGAGCGTCTATTCTGGGCATCCTCTCGTGTTGCTGCCTTCGATCCCTATGTCAAAGACGTGGAGGGGACGGGGGAGGCCACGGCCCTGCTGGTCAGTGACGATGTCAAGATCCCAATGAGCGCCTCACCGGACGGGCGTTACCTGGCCTACGCCGAGGGCACCGGCGGTGGCGTCAGCAACTCCGACCTCTGGGTTTTGCCCCTCCAGGGTGACGAGGGACCCATGGAGCTATCTACAACTGAATTCAACGAGTGGGGAGCGCAATTCTCACCCGATGGGCGGTGGATCGCCTTCCAGTCGGATGAGTCGGGTCGGCCCGAGATCTATGTGACCTCGTTCCCGAAGCCGGGCCGGAAGTGGCAGGTCTCGACGGATGGTGGCACCCAGCCCAGATGGAGAGGCGACGGGCGGGAGCTCTACTACCTGACTCCCACGGCCAGCCTGATGGTGGCCGCTGTCGATCCCGGTGGCTCGGGGTTCAAGATCGGAGAGCTGGAGGAGCTATTCGATGCACCCCGGATGCCGGTCGGGACCTTCAACTACGACGTCACCTCCGACGGCGAGCGTTTCCTGATAGACACGGTTGGTGACAGCGCCTTCGAGCCCATCACCCTGTTTCTCAACTGGACGGCCGAGCTCGAGGGGCGCTAGAGCCCCGATGTAGCAGCTAGAAGATCGTCAAGATGGCAAGGATGAGGAGAATGAGCAGTATGGGAAGGATATAGAGGTAACTCCGTCCCGAGAATCCGATTTTGTTCATGAACTGGTCCAGCCCGGACCCACCCCTCTTTGCACCCAGACGTTTCGAGCGCAGCTCGGCAGAGCGCTGAGCATGCATCCCATACTCGAACTTCCTGACCGGCGGACGACCGACCCGGCGTGCCGCCGGTCCGGCGGGTGCCCCTTCTGGAGGGGGCGCCGGTTTGCGGGCCTTGGCCAGCGCCTGCTTGGCTTCGGGTGAGTCCATATTCAATGCCGGCGCCGGGACCGGTACCCCGGTAACACCGCTGGCCTTGAGCGCACCGGCGATGACCTCACGGAGAATCTGCTCACCCTGATCTCCGATCATCATCTGGATCAGGATCCCCATGCCGGCGGGACGGCCGGGACCCTCGTCCCGCACCCGGATCCAGCGGATCTCCCCAAAACCCTTTATCGGCTGGCCATCTCTCTGGATCTGGATGAGGAATCCGACCTTGGTGCCGACGGGCCGCGGGTTCGAGGTCAGGATGAAGAGGCCATCCAGGGACACGTTGGCCGTGTAGGTCGATTCGGTGGTCTTGTCGTCGGTGTACTCGACCGCCACCGGTGCCACCAGGGACACCCGCGTGTCGCGGCGAATCGTCGACTCTGCTGGTGGATCTTCCGGGCTCATCACAGCGATCGCACGTCCATGTCGCGGCAAGGCAGGCCTCGCCGAGCTTCGACGCTTTGATCCCTCGGCTCTCCAGTATAGGCCACCAACGGTAGATATCGAACATTTGGCAAAGTAACGGCAGGTCGTCAGCGTACTCCGTCACAGCGGCAGCGCTGGCTGACTGGCACAGTTGTGGGCTGGCGATGTCGCGCACGATCTCGATACTCTCGCTGATAATTCCCCTTCTCCCGGCCGCTCCACTTGCGGCCCACATGCCGGGAGTCGAAGGTGCGGCTGCTCCTGCAGCGGCGGCGCTGGCACCGGGAATCCCCGGGTTTGCGCGGCGGTACGTCGATCTCGACTACGGTGGCCCGGGCTGGGTAAGGGCCGGTGACATGGATCTGGATGGTGACTGGGACCTGGTCGCGGGTGGGGGCTACGCGCTGTTCATCTACGAAAACAGCGGGCGGGCCGACGGCTGGCAGCGATACGGCAACCTCGATGCCTCGGGCCAGATCGGAGCCAACGGCGGAGAGCTTTTCGATGTGGATGGGGACAATGACCTGGATGTGGTATCGGCAAAGTACAACGACGATCTGGGGTGGTGGGAGAACCCCGGTGGCGAATTGAGCAACGCCCCGTGGACATTCCATGTGCTGAGCAACGAAAACCGCTA
>SBFI01000233.1 GCA_006227875.1 Acidobacteriota bacterium | reverse complement strand
CTCCTTCTTCCAACCCCCCGCGTTGTCCGCCCGGTCCTCCGGCCGCTCGAAGCCGCTCTCCTTGAGCAAGAGGGTGGTGCCGCCGTCCTCCTTGGGAATCAGGGTCCACTCGACCAGGGTGGAGCGGGTCTCCTCGAGCGGAACATTGGCCTTGCGTGCCCACCGCCAGGCAAAACGGGTGATGGGTTCGAATTCTTCGACCCGGACCGCGAAGCGGCCGTGGGTCTCCCAGCCAAAATACCCCTCGCCGCCCAGCTCCAGCTCGAGCTCGGCGCTGTCGCCAAACCAGCCGGCGATCTCGGTCGGGTCGGTCAGTGCCCGCCAGACATCCGCGGGTGAGGCCTCCAGGTCCAATGTGCGTTCGATGGCTTCGATCATTTCTTGTCCTCCAGATGTTGTTTGAGACGTTGCAGTCGCCGGTCCCACTCTTCGGCATAGGGTTGGAGCCAATCCGCCACCTCACGCAGCGGGTCCGCCACCAGAAAATGGAGCCGTTCTCTACCCACCCGCTGCATGCGGATGAGACCCGCGGCCCGCAGCATGTCGAGGTGCTTGGTGACCGCCTGGCGGGAGATGGGGAGCGGCGCGGCCAGCTCCTTGATCGACAGGGGGCCTTCGGCCCTGAGTCGCTCCAGGATTTGCCGCCGAGTGGGATCGGCAACGGCGTTGAAGACGTTGTCCACGGTTTCGATATTATGCAACCTATAGGTTGCATGTCAATCCCCTTTTCGAAGCGGCCAGCCTCCGTGCCGGTCGCAGAAAGAGGCGCACGTTGAACCTCAGCTCTGAAGTCGCGGAGCCGGAGCAGCAAAAACACCAGCTATTTGCTGGCAGATCGGGAGATCAAGCTCTCCCGAGCGAGATGCCTCCTTAGGAGTTTCAGGCATGCGCTCCGGAGAGCCAGGAGTTACCTCGTCAAACCGGGTATCGAGCTACGAGAGGCCAGCGGCTCGGCAGAAACGAGGCTTCATGGCCTCACTCGGGCGGCAGCCGCTGCCAGGAGGTGACGACGATACCGGAGCTCAGGAAGCGCACGTCCGCGGCAACCCGCAGCTCGCGGCCGCTGGCGAGCGTAGCGGTGGCGATGATGCGCCGCCGGCTGGAGCTGATGTTCTGGATCGTGCTTTCGACCTTGCCGGGGCCGAAGTCCCGTTTGCTGACACCGCCAAAGCCGGGGCTCGCGGCGAGCTCGGCCAGCGATTCGGCCACCACGGCGTCGCTCATGGCCACCAGCTGGATGCGTTGGGTCTCATCGCGGGCTACGTGAAGATGGAGCCCCAGGCTGGTGGTCAGCACCGCACCCGCCACCCCCACCAGCACGATGACGATGAGGGCCAGCAACAGGGCGTGACCCGCCTGGCGGCTGCCGCGTCTCACCATGTCCGCCTCCCGGGCCGCGCCCGCAGGGCGAATCGCAGGCTCAGGATCTCGGGCTCGACACCCCCTTCGCGGAGACGGGCGAGACCCGGAGCCAGCGCGCTGGTCGGAGCTCGTGGCTTCATGTAGGCAATCTGGATCTCTACCAGACCGGGTGCAAGCCGCCGCCACTGCCAGGACCTGACATTTTGCATCAGGGTGCGGGAGTTGATCAGCTCGTTGGAGTCGTCGAACAGTTGCCGGTCGATGTTGCCCCCGTCGCGCTGGTAGCGGACCCGCGTGCCGTCGGGTGCCTCCAAGACCAGGGGCTCGACCGTCCAGGTCGGGCGTGGGGCGAAGATACTCATCGCTCCTTGGGCATCGCGTCGGAGCAACCGGGCAAAGAGCTGGGGTACCGGCCGGCCGATCTCCTGGTCGGCCTTCATGAAGAGGAACCGGGTCTCGAGCAGAACCTGGAGTCCCAGCAGCATCACCAGACTGACCACCAACAGGCTCACCAACATCTCGATCACGGTGAATCCGGTTTGGCGACCGGTGGCCCTGTCAGCTGCCAAGGGGCCTCCAGACCATGGTCTTGACACTTCGGCGCAGGGTCTGTTGCCCGACCATGTAGCGGGCCTCGATGGTGACCTCGTGGAGCCCGATGGTGGGGGCGGGCTCGACATCCATGACCAGGATCAGACCCTCGACTGGGCTGCCGTCCGGATAGGCCACAGGCGGCATCAGCACATCGTCCATCAGGGGGAGGTTCCCGGCTCGCAAGGTCTCGAGCGAAGACTCGATGGCACGCATGGAGGCGTTGCCGGCCTGGAGCCGCTTGACGGTGCCGGGCAGCTGGAGTGCCAGCCGGTGGGCAAGCATGGTGACCAGCAGCAAGGCCACCAGGCTCTCGATGAGGGTAAAACCCTGCCCACGGCGCAGCGATCTCATGACAGGTGCGATCTTGCCACAGCGGCTGCTGCGGGACTGTGAAGCGGGAGGCAGTGACGCAGTGATCGCGAGCCTGGCGGCTCGCTGGCAATGGAGCAGTGGTCGCGAGCTTGGCAGCTCGCTAGCAATGGAGCAGTGAGACTAAGTGGCGACGGCCCAGCCCAGACCCACGAGACCCGCGACCAGAAGGAAAGGCAGGACCAGGAAGAAGAAGAACACCAGCAGGGCGACGGGAGCCAGAATCAGGGCCACGATGCCAAAGACGGCGAGAAGCACCACCTTGAGCAGGCCAAAGAGCAGCCCCAGCGGAATGAGCAGGAGCTTGAAGACGAGCTTGAGCAGCCCGAACACCAACGCGATGACACCGAAGATCACCAGACCGATAAACAGCAGCCCCATGAGAGCGATCAGTTCGAGCATGGTCACTACCTCCTGAACAAAACTACGGACTCGTCCTCCTGCTTATTCCTACGGTCTCGGGGGCGCGGAGTTTCATCTCGGGGTCCCGCTCCAGTCCCTCCAGGTCCACCTCGATCCAGCGCCGGACCGAATTGACCAGAAAGATCTGCTCGGCGCGGGACAGCTCATCGATCGTCACCACTTGCTCTCGGATCTCACCGGTGTCGAGAAGCTCGGCACGAAAGACCCCGGGCAGCAGGCCACAGTCGACCGGTGGGGTCACCAGCTCGCCGTCGAGCTCGACCACCAGATTGGCGATCGTCGATTCGGTCAACTCGCGGTCGTGATTCCACAAGAGCACGTCGTCGTGATCCGGGAAGTCCGCACGGGCGTCGTCGTAGAGGGAGCGATGGCTGGTCTTGTGGAAGAGGAGGCGATCCTCCGGGTCTACCGGCCGCTTGGCCAGACGGACCCGCCAGCGCCTAC
>SBFI01000333.1 GCA_006227875.1 Acidobacteriota bacterium | reverse complement strand
GCGGCCGGGTACATGAGCACCGGGATGAGGGCCTCACAGGGGCCAAAGAGAAAGATCACAAACAGGACCCAGGGTGTCCAACCGACCCGGGCCAGGGAGCGGCGCACCGCGACGCGGTCGTGAACGTGAACGTGCTCGTCGAGATGGGTATGCCGATGCTCGTGCACCGTGCCGTCGGCGTGGCCGTGCCAGTGGTTGTGGGGCCGGCTGCGGATGGCTCGTCGAATCCCCCACACCGTATAGGCCAGCCCAAACCCCAGTAGCAGCCAGGCCGCCATTTCACCCCGGATCCCTTCGAGCCACTCGACCCCACCCAGGGTCCAGCCCAGGGCAATACCGAGGGCGCCGAGAACGATCGAGCCGAGCACATGTCCCACTCCGCAGACCAGGGTGATCCCCAGGGTGCGCACCAGCGACCAGCTTCTGGCCCTTGCCATGACGATAAAGGGCACATAGTGATCGGGGCCGATCAGGGTATGAATGAGCCCGACCGAAGCCGCGGTCAGGGCGAGTAGGGTCCACTCGCTACTCACCGTGATGTCTCCTCAGCTCCTCCAGCCACTCGAGCCAACGGTCGATCCCCTCTCCCGTCACCGCCGAGACCGGGATAAAGGCCGACTCCGGCATGGTGTGGCTCAGCGCGTCCTCGATCGCCTTCATGTCGACCTGGGGCAGGTGCGGCAGCAGATCCACCTTGGTGATCAACACCAGGTCGGCCTTGCGGAACATGACCGGGTACTTGAGTGGCTTGTCCTCCCCCTCGGTCACCGCCAGGGCGACAACGTTGACCGCCTGGCCGAGATCGTAGATCGCCGGACAGACCAGATTCCCCACATTCTCGATAAATAGCAGATCGGACTCCTTCCACTCGAGATCGTGGAGGGCCCGGTGAACCAGCTGGGCATCCAGATGACAGGCGGAACCGGTGGTGATGGAGAGCGACGGAATCCCCGCCTTCTGCAGCCGGTCGGCATCGTGATCGGTGGCCAGATCACCGCTCAGGGCGCTCAATCGGCCGCTACCATCCAGAGCCGCTGCGGTGGCTTCGAGCACCGCGGTCTTGCCCGATCCCGGTGAGCCCATCAGGTTGACCGCCAGCACCTCCTGGCCGGCGAAATGCTCACGATTGTGGCCGGCGGCACGGTCGTTCTCCGATAGCAGGCTCTCGTGGACCTCCACCGGCATCAGCTCGGGATCGCCACAGCCACAGGTCTCACACATCAGGCGACCTCCATCTCGATGCGCTCCAGGATAATCTCGTCCCCCTCTGCCAAACTGGCCGGCTGGCTGCAAACCGAGCAGCAAAGGATCTCGCCGGCCCTGATTTGCGCTCCACATCCTCGGCAGGTCCACCGCGCCGGCACCGGAACAATCTCCAACTCGGCACCCTCACAGACCGACTTCTCGCTAAAGAGATCGTAGGCCGATCTGAGGAGGTCGATCTCCACTCCGGAGAGTTCGCCGATCCGTACCCGGATACCATTAACTGCCTCGGCGCCGTGGGCGTCGGCCTCCTTCTGAACGCGATCGATCAGGGCTTGAACGATCGAGTACTCATGCATTACCGATGGAAATTATCCCACACGGCCCGGTCACGGCTCCCACCCCGACGGGGAGTATGTCCACCCACCCTTCGGTGTTCGACCACTGTGCAAGAAGGCTTCGACCCCGACGGATAAGGAGAGTATCCTAAAGAGGTCTGTTTTGGACCGCGGCTATTACCGCCATGCTGAGAGCCCTGAGAACCCGGCTCACTGTTCGCCTCGGACTTGGTCTCTGCCTGGCCACCGGCGCCATCCTCATCGCCGCGGGCACCTGGAACCTCCGCCTCCAGCGATCCCATCTCACAAATCTGGTGGAGCTGAGCGCCACCGAGCGCGCCGATGTCATCCGCAGCTCGACGCGCGAGGCGATGATGCGCAACGACCCGGGTGATGTCCTCAGGATCATCGAAGACATCGCCCGTCAGCCGACCATTGAACGTATCCGGGTGCTGGACAAACAGGGACACATTCGCGTTTCGAGTCAGTCGTCCGAAGTCGGCGATCTGGTCGATACCACCGCCGAGCAGTGTGTCTCCTGCCACCTGCCAGATCAGACTCTGAAACGCCTCGAGCGGCAGGAGCGTGCTCGGATCTTTGTCAAACCCGATGGCGGCCGTGTGCTGGGTGTAATCGCCCCGATCCGCAATGAGTCAGCTTGCGCGGAAGCGGCCTGCCATGCACACACGGCATCACAGACAATTCTGGGTGTGCTCGATGTGCAGCTTTCTCTCGCCGGAGTAGATGAAGATCTGGCTGCTTCCGAAAGACAGCTGATGATCGGTTTGATTGGTACCGCTCTGGCGGTGCTGACTCTTGCCTGGCTGCTGGTCTGGCGAATGGTGCTGAAACCCGTTAGCCGTTTGGACCGGGCCGCCTCCAGAGTGGCGACCGGCGATCTGACGACCCGAGTCTCGGTATCTTCAGCGGACGAGATCGGTCAGATGACCGCAACCTGGAACTCGATGGTCGGGGAATTGGATCGGGCTCGCAAGGAGCTGGAGCGGTGGGGTCAGACCCTCGAGGAGAAGGTGGACGAAAAGACTAATGAGCTCGAAGAGGCACACCGGAGGATGTTGTTGGTGGAGAAGATGGCTTCACTCGGCAAACTGGCCGCTGTCATGGCGCATGAGATCAACAACCCTCTCACCGGTATCAGCACCTATGCCCACGTTCTGAGGAAGAAGCTGTCGTCCCCTTCGGTAGATGAACCTGAGATGGAAAGCTCTGCTGATGAGGAGACCATTCAGGCCCTCGAGCTCATCGAGGGTGAAGCAAGGCGCTGTGGGCATATCGTCAGAAACCTCCTGCTCTTCAGCCGGACGCCTGAGGCAAGTTTCGATGACGAAAGATTGGAACCCATCCTCGAACGCTGCGTTCTTCTGCTCCAGCACCAGGCCGAGGTCAAGGAAATCGAGCTGACCCTCGACGTCTCGCCGGACCTTCCAGTGGTGGAGTGTGATTCATCACAGATTCAACAATTGGTCCTGGCGCTCGCGATCAACGGAATTGAAGCAACTCCACCGGGCGGCAAAGTGACCGTCCGCGCTGTTCCAGGCGAGAGCGAGGAGAGCATCCTGCTCGAGGTAGCAGATACGGGTCGGGGGATTCCACCCGATCACCTCGACAAGATCGTCGAGCCCTTCTTTACTACAAAAGTGCAAGCCGAAGGTGTCGGGATTGGTCTGGCGGTCGTGTATGGGATCGTCAACCGCCACCACGGGAGGATCGAGGTCGAGTCCAACCCCGGATCGGGAACCGCTTTCATCGTCAGTCTTCCTACCCGTCAAACAACTCAGGAGGCGACGCCGGGCGAGAGCGTGGACAAAGTGACCTCATGACAAAAGGCACAAAGAGCGGGCCTCGGACCTCGATTCTGGTCGTGGACGACGAACCCATCGTTCTACAGTCTCTCGCCGCCTGGCTGCGCCAGGAGGGACACGAAGTCGATACAGCAGAGGGAGCAAGGAAGGCCCTGCAATTGGCTGCAGACCGTCGCTATGAAATAGCTTTTGTCGACATCAAAATGCCGGATATCGATGGCCTCGAGCTCCAGTCACGGTTGGCCGCCACAGATCCCGAGCTCACCATCATTATCATGACCGCCTACGCTTCGGTCGAATCCGCGGTCAAATCTCTCAAGGCCGGTGCTTATGACTACATCCCCAAGCCGTTCAACCCCGAGGAGCTGTCACACCTCGTTCGACGGGCTATCGAGCACCGCTCCCTGCGATTCGAGAATATCCGGCTGAAGGAGCGGCTCGAGGCCATCACCAGCCCGTCCCCCATTATCGGCGCCTCGGCTGCCATGCAGGAGGTGCTCGACCTCATCGCGGCAGTCTCCGAAACGGATTCAACAGTACTCATAAAGGGCGACTCAGGCACCGGCAAGGAACTGGTCGCTCGGGCTATCCATGCAGCTTCGCCCCGTCGTTTTGGACCCATGGTGGTCGTCAACTGCGGGGCATTGGCCGAGGGTCTGCTCGAAAGTGAGCTCTTTGGCCATGAGAAAGGCGCCTTCACCGGCGCGCAATACCGTCACAAAGGGAAGTTCGAAATCGCCGATGGCGGCACCATCTTTCTCGACGAGATCGGCACCGTCAGTCCCCGAGTGCAGATAGATCTATTGCGAGTGCTTGAGGAGAAAGTAGTGACCCGTGTCGGCGGCCAAGAGCTGATTCCGGTGGACTTTCGGGTCATCGCGGCCACGAATCAGGACCTGGAAACCCTGATTGGGAGGAGTGAGTTCCGGGAGGATCTCTTCTGGCGACTCAACGTCTTCGCGGTCGAGATTCCGCCACTTCGCGAGCGACCCGAAGACATCCCTCCGCTGGCGGAGCACTTCCTCGAGATCTACACGCGGTCGATGAACCGCAAACCGATGCGTCTTTCATCCGAGGCGCTCGACGCGCTAAAGAGCTACCGCTGGCCAGGCAACATAAGAGAGCTTCAAAATGCCATAGAGCGAGCTGTAGTGGTAGGAACGCCTCCCGTGATCAAGGCGGAAGACCTACCCCTCAGGGTGACCGGTCCAGCAGAGCAGCCTGGACCCTTGGCCCTACGCGAGCTGGAGAGAGCTCATATTCTCAGGGTTTTGGACCGCTGCTCCTGGAACATCACCCGTGCTGCCAAGATGCTCGAAGTGGACCGGGGGACGCTTTACAACAAGATCGAGAAGTACGGCCTCCGCAGGCCGGTCGGTTGAAGCTCGAGAGCCGAGGATTGACGCTCGTGGTCCCAAAACCCTATCTTTGGAATCTGTCTTTGCCCCGCGCCCGGAATTGTTTACCTTATTGGTCACATTCATAGAGAAACTCGGCCTAAACGATCGAGTCTCGTCGAGCCTCGATCGCGCATATACTGAGCAAGTGGAGACCGGGGTGCCCGGTCCCGAAAGCACCCCCACCGGGGGACCAGGATTGGGCCTCTATGCAGCCCGGCAAAGGCTAGGTGAATGGCCTCGACACCGTTCTCGGTCTTGATTGTCGACAACGATCCGATCGTCATCAGGATGCTTGCCGACTGGTTGGGCGATCAGGGCCACCGAGTCGACTCGACTCCTAGCGTCAAAGATGCGTTGCGGCAGGCGGCTAGGCAAATCTACGATCTGGCCATTGTCGATCTCGCCCTCTGTTTTGGGGACGGACGCGAGCTACAGGAGCATCTCCTCTCCACCCAGTCCGATCTCACCCTCGTCGTCATGGCGGAGCGTTCGGCGATCGAGGCTGCGGTGCGGGCTCTCAAGGCCGGGGCGTACGACTACATCACCAAGCCTCTCGACCCCGAGGAGCTCGCGCAGATGGTGAACCGCGTTACCGAGCATCGCTCGCTCCGCTGTGAGAATCGACGCCTCCGGGCCCGCTTGGAAGCCGTCTCGACACCTGACTTCATCGTCGGCTCCTCACACTCGATGAAGAGACTCCTCGAGCTTGTCGATGCCGTTGTCGACACCGATGCCACGGTGCTCATCAAGGGTGAATGGGGCACCGGCAGGGAGCTCATAGCCCGTTTCATCCACGCTCACTCCGGGCGCAGATATGGTCCGCTGGTAATCGTCAACTGCGGCGCCCTGGCGGAGCCCGCACTGGAGGAGGAGCTGTTCGGGCAGGACGCGACCGGCCCCGAGGGCATGAGCCCACATCACGAGGGAAAGCTGCAGCTGGCCGACGGCGGCACCATCTTCCTGGACGAGATTGCCTCGCTGAGTGCACGCACACAGGCCAGATTGCTGCTTTCGCTGGAGACAACCGAGGTAGCGCGCACTGGGGGCCAGAAGCCGACTCGGGTCGACTTCCGGGTGATCGCCGCCACCACACGCGACCTCGAGACCCTGGTCGACAAGGGAGAATTCCGCAAAGATCTCTTCTGGCGTCTCAATGTCGTCACCCTGGAGATTCCACCCTTGAGAAGACGGCCGGAGGACATCCCGGTGTTGGCCGAGCATTTCCTATCGGTTCTCGCACGAGAAATGAACCGAAAAGCCCTCCAATTGTCACCCGAGGCGGTCGAGGCGCTGCAACAGCATTCCTGGCCGGGTAACGTCAGGGAGTTGCGGAATGCCATCGAGAAAGCGGTGATGGTGGGTACTCCACCGACTATCGTGGTGGAAGATCTCCCGCTGCGTTTGACCATCCCGGCGATCGGACCGGGGCCGCTGCCACTGGCAGAGGTCGAGAGGGCGCATATTAGCCGCGTGCTCAAGGCCTGTAGATGGAACATCAGCCGTGCCGCCAAGCTGCTCGAAGTCGACCGCGGCACTCTCTACAACAAGATCGCCAAGTACGGATTCAAGCGCTCCGCCTAACCGCGGTAGCCCTATGCATCCTTTGAGTCAACAACAGGAGGATCAGTCATGGAGTCGCTAGCCGCTGCCCAAACCGCTCTGATGCCGCGTCTACCTCGGATCGGTGAACCGGCGCCACAGTTCGAAGCACCAACCACCCACGGGACGATACAGCTGGAGGATTTCAAGGGTACCTGGCTCATCCTGTTCTCTCACCCGGCCGATTTCACTCCGGTCTGCACAACCGAGTTCATCGCCTTCGCCGAGGCTCATTCCGTTCTGAG
>SBFI01000361.1 GCA_006227875.1 Acidobacteriota bacterium | reverse complement strand
ACGATCAGCTGCGGGCAGGGCCGGAACAGCGATACAGCCAGCGCACGGTGCGCGCCGACGCCGAAGCGCTCGAGCGATGGCTCATCGAGCGGGAGCACCGGTTGGCGTTGGTGGAGCGGGCCCAAGAAGAGCTCGATTGGGAGAACGAGAGGGTCAACCTGGTGTATCCCATCTCGATCGGCCCTCGATTCGAGATCGAGGTAACCGGCACCGATCTCAAGCTGCTGAAGAAGAGAGACCTGATCCCGTTTCTCGGTCGCGAGCGTTACGACGAGGTCATGCTTCTCCAGTCAACCGCTCGCATCCGCAAGTTCTACCAGCAGCAGGGTCACTACCGCGTCGAGGTCGACTGGCAGGAGCAGCGCTCCGAGGAGATCCTCCGGCTCAGCCTGACCGTCGAGCCGGGCCCTGTCTACAGGCTCGAGTCGGTGGGTTTCGTCGGTAATGAAACCATCTCCGACCTCGAGTTGGCGCCGCTGATCTTGAGCTCGTCGCGACGGCTCTTTGACCGCGGATCGGGACGGTTGGTGGATCAGGTGCTCGATGCCGACATGGAGAATATCCGTTCCTACTATCTTCTCAACGGATTCTACGAAGTGGCCGTCGGTCCACCCCAGATCGAAAGCCGGGACGACCGGCTGCGAGTCATCATTCCGATCGAAGAGGGGCCACAGCGCCGTGTGGTGAGCTTGACCTTCGACGGGGTCGAGGAGTTGGATCCGGATGATCTTGCTTACGGTCTTGCCCTGCGACCGGGTGGTCCGTATCACCGGCGGCTCTTGGACGAGTCTCTTGACACCATCCGCGCCCGCTACGAGGAGCAGGGCTTTGCCGCGGTCCAGCTCGCCACCGAGCAGGAGTGGAATGCGGAGCAGACCCTGGTGGACATCGGCATCCAGGTCCTCGAAGGCCCGAAGAGTGTGGTCGACCGTGTCATCATCCGGGGAAATCAAAAGACCCGCACCTCGGTGATACGAAGGGCGGTCGGTCTGCGGCCCGGCTCGACCCTGAGCGCGGGCCGACTGTTGGAGGCGCAGCGGCGACTCTACGATCTCGGGGTGTTCTCACGGGTCGAGATTCGTCGGTCCCCCGGGACACCCTTTAGCGGTGCTCGAGATGTCCTGGTGCGGGTGGAGGAGGGGAAGAACCGACGGGTCACCTACGGTGCGGGTTTCGACTCGGAGGCGGGCTTCAGCGGCATCCTCGGTTTTGCCCACAGCAATCTCATGGGCCGCGCGCTCGGGGGGCGGATCGACCTGCGCTACAGCCAGCGCGAGCAGCTCGGCCGGGCCCTGATTCGGCAGTCTTATATCGGGCGGGCTCACATCCCGACCACCTACTCGCTCTTCTATATCGCCGAGGAAAGAGAGAGCTTCGACTCCCGACGGCAGGGCGGCCAGGTCTTCCTCCAGCGCTACACCAATCGCCAGCGGCACGCCATCCTCTACAACTACCGGCTGGTGGACACTCTCGATGTCGATCCCGCCCTCGAAGCAATCGAGATCGATCGCGAGCTCGCCGAGGTGAGGATCTCCAGCATCACCCCCAGCAATACCTGGGACCACCGGGACGACCCCATCGATCCGACCACCGGCTGGAGCACATCCGTGCAGCTCGAATACGCCTTTCCCCTGTTTGCGGCCGACGCCAGCTTCCTCAAGCTCTTCACCCAACAGACCGGCTATTTCAGCCTCGGCCACTTCGGTGTGCTGGCAGCGAGCTTTCGCATCGGGGGCATAGAGCCGGTCGGTAGCCCGACCGTCGAGGATCCCACCGTTCCCGAAGATCTGCCGTCGAGGTACATCCCCATCTCCGAGCGCTTCTTTGCCGGCGGTCGCACCACCCACCGCGCCTACAAGCGCGACACCCTGGGTGTTCCCGGCGAGACCTTGCTGGTTGTCGAGGATCCGGACAATCCGGAAGCCGAGCCGCGACTGGTGCCGATCGGTGGCAATGCTCTGCTGATCGCCAACCTCGAGTATCGTTTCCCCATCTTTGGCACCTTTGGCGGCAGCGCCTTTATCGACGCCGGCAACGTCTGGGCCGACTGGCGAAACGTCGATCTCGGAGATTCCAGACCCGGTATCGGTTTGGGTATGCGCTGGATATCCCCTGTCGGCCCCCTGCGGGTGGAGATCGGCTGGAAGCTCGACAAGCTGCCGCAAGAAGACCCCTACGTCATCCTCTTCAGCTTCGGCAACGCCTTCTAGGCCCCAGGCCCCACGAGGGAACGAAGCGGCCGGTCTCCGTGCCGGCCGACGGCCGAAAACCAAGAAACGGAGACTGCTTTCCGTCTAGTAGGAATGAGGCGAGGAGCCGAAACCGATTTGACTATCATGACCATAAGTGACTATCATATAGTCATGTCCAGCATAGGAATAGCCGAACTGAAGGCCCGTCTGAGCGAACACCTGCGCAAAGTACGGCGCGGAGAAAGCCTCACCGTACTCGACCGACAGACCCCGATTGCGCGCATCGTGCCGCACGGCCGTGGTCAGGGCCTGCTTCATATCCGCAAACCCGCTGCCGGAACGCCACCTCCGTCGCAGGTGCCGCTACCGCCGTCACCGGCGGTCGATGTCGATGTAGTGGAGCTGCTGCTCGAGGATCGAGGCAAACGTTGATCGCCTATGTCGACAGCTCGGTCCTGCTGCGGTTGATCCTCCGGCAGAAGGGGGCCCTCGAGGAGTGGAAAAGGGTGGAAAGAGGGGTGGCGAGCGCCCTGGTCGAGGTCGAGTGTCTGCGTACCCTGGACCGTCTCAGGCTCGTAGGCATGCTCGGGGAATCAGACCTCGTCGAGCTGCGGGAGACCGTCTATCGCTTGACGGCTTCTCTGGAGATCGTCGAGTTGTCGGCGCCCGTCCTGGCGCGAGCCTCCCAGCCCTTGCCCACGACTCTTGGAACTCTGGACGCCATCCATCTGGTGACCGCGCTGATGTGGCGTGACGAGCTCGAAGCCGACCTGGTGATGGCCACCCACGACCACGCCCTCGCCCAGGCGGCCCGAGCCTGCGGGCTGGAGGCGATCGGGTAGCTCGATCGACCGGAATTGCCAAGAAGCGGCCGGCCCGACCACGCGCCTTCGGCGCGCGGTGCCCGCCGGCCGACACTCGCCGGCTGGCGGTTGACCGCAGCCCGACCCGCGAGTAGACTTCCAACTCCGCGGGTCCGTTGGAGGGCCCGGCTGCAAAGCTCGAGTCCAGATCCT
>SBFI01000422.1 GCA_006227875.1 Acidobacteriota bacterium | reverse complement strand
GTCTGCGCCAACGCCACCTGTGGCATGGCCAGGGACACACCGAGCACGGCGATACCGACGATCAATCCGAAACGGTGGTGAGGGTTATTCATCTCGTGGCCTCTCACTTTATGTCGTGCGCTCTCGACATCGCACGGCTCTCTAGACCCTGTGTTAAGCAAAGGGCATGCCCTGCCGAAAATGCTCCAAAAAAGTGACAGAGACACTTAATCGAGCCCGAATAGGTCTTACCGGGTCTCTGAACTTGTCGGGATTCTGCCTGTAAGACGTTCTATTTAAACGTCTTATTGGCTCTCAGTCGGAAGCAGATCGCATTTGTGAAATCGAGTAAAAAGTATACATCCGGAAAAGGAGCTCTCAATGCCAATATGCCGTTTCTTTCTTATTCGCCATAAAAGAGGAAGGGCCACCTCGAAAACTGGCGTATTACAGTAGTCTTCGATTGACGTTGAGGGCCCGACGACTCGTTTTCCAGGCTGGCGGATCACCGCCAGGGCTTGGTCAAGGGAGGTGCCAGGGACTTCTCGAGCCGCTCCGCCACCGCCTCAGGCATAGCACCCGAAGAGATGCCGCCCGGTCCTACTCGATGTAGCCAAGGGTACGGAGGCGCTCGACGGTTTCGGGGGCGAGCTCGGTCGACCCGGCACCGCCTAGCAGCTCGCGGAGCGCGAGGAGCTCGGCGCGCTTTGCCTCGAGTCGCCGGCGATAGTGGTCGACGAGCTCGGGTCGCGCCTCGTTGACCGGCCGCTGGCAGAAGGGATCCTCGACCAGGTCGTACACAACCACGGGCTCGCCGCGGCCATAGTGATCCTCTAGCGCATCGCCGTGGTGCGCTCGGTTCACCGGCTCCTCACCCATGGGACGCGAATTGATCACCATCGACGCTCCCCAGCGGCCATCGACGATTTCCAGGGTGCCGATCATCTCGCTGGTGTCGAAGTCGGTGCCCGGCATGTCGATGAAAAAGGGTCGCGGCTCGGGCTCGGTACCTGCCAACAGCGCCTGGGCAATCGAGCGTCCCTCGACACCGGTTGCGGCCGGCAAGCCGGCCAGCTCGACCAGGGTCGGCAATAGATCGATCAGCGACACCGGCTCCGACAGCCGCAAGCCGCCCGGGATCTTCGCTGGCCAGACCACCAGCAATGGAATGCGGGTGGCGTAGGTGTGAAAATAGGGAGCTCCAAGTGCCATTGGATCCATCAAGCGGTGACTTCCTGCCGGGTAGCCATGGTCCGCCGTCACTATCAGCAGCGTGTTTTCCCACTCTCCCCGCGCTTTCAACTCGTCGACCAGGAGCGCGACCTGCTGGTCCTGATGCACCATGCACTCATCGTAGAGAGCCTGCTGGGCGGTGGCGAAGCGCTCTTTCGTAGTGCCGATCTTCGGATAGGCCTCGAGCTCGGAATAGCCTCCAAAATCCTCGATCGCCTCGTCCCACTCGAAGTACTCTTGTCTCGCCTCTTCATCCAGATAGAGACCGGCGAAAGGGGGCGGCGACCTGAACGGTTCGTGAACATCAGTGGTTTGGATATGGACCCAGTACGGACTCTCAGAGTGGGCGTCCCGCCAGGTCCAGAACTCCTCGTGCAGTGCTGCCGAGGAGGCGCATTCCGTTTCGGGCTCGACCAGGGCCGTGATGTCGGGACCCTCCTGAAGACCAGAGCTGCTCGAGCCGACAGGGTTCGAGGTGAAGAAGCCGGTGAGGAATCCGGCCCGCCGAAAGTGATCCGCCAGCGTGACGGCTCCCGCCGGCACCTGGTCGGACATGGTGCGAAAGAAGCCCAGCGCCGTCGGGTAGTTCGAAGTCAGAAACGAGGGGTTGGAGAGCTTGGTCCAGGTGGCATTGCTGTAAGCCCGCTCGAAGACGACCCCTTCGGCTGCCAGTTCCGCCATCTTGGGAGTCGTCTCACGGTCGTATCCGTAGAGACTCATCCAGTCGGCACCGGCCCCGTCGATGACGTAGAGGATGACGTTTGGACTGAGAGAATGCCCTGGAGCCGTCAGCGTGGGAGCGCCCCAAACGGCGACATGGCCGGCCGCCCCTCCTTCTGCAGCCAACTCCAACTGGACCTTCTTGCCCGCGAACGCAGACAAGTCGACACTGCGCTGGTGCCACTCACCGGCCTCGACCGCGCCTTCTACAAACACCGGATGAATCGACTCGCCATCGATGACATTGACCCCGAATGCCACCTCACTGCCGGCAACCGGCACACCCAGGGCCGTCTCAAGACGAGCACCCTCCGGCATGCGAACAGGGAATTGCAGACGACCTCCTGTGTGTAGGTAAATCGATCTCCGGTAGTCGCCCCCCAGCGATACCGTACGCCTCCCGGCGGTCGCATCCGCAAACACCGCAGCTTTGGGCACCAGGGTCAGGGAGATGAGATCCAGATCACTCGGCTCATCGGCCCGAAACACCAGGACCAGCTCGGTCCACGGCGGGTTCTCCCAGCCCTGCCAGCCCACGGATAGAGGAAGACTGTAGGTATGGATGTTGCCGTCGGCAATCAGAGTCGTACCGCCACCCACATTCACGTGTGGCGTCGGAGGCCCTCCCCATGGTGGCCGGCCTTCTCCCAGATTCAAGCCGAGCCGCAAATAGCGGATCGAGTCCGAGCTCGTCCGGGCCTCGATGATGGTGCGATCCCAATCGTCGTAATTCCAGCCGGGAAGCTTCAACACGATCAAACCGTTGAGGGTGTCGCGCACCTGATTCTCGGCAGTGAGCGAGATCCGCCACCCGTCAGCGAGTTGCTCGGACTCGAGAGGTTTTTCCTCGTAGTACCGCCGAGTCGTCCAGTCGGCGTTTGGGGAAGTGAATCGCCAATCCACAGGACCCGGCAAATCTTCCGGCAGATCAGGCCCCGCGTAGGTGGCGTGCTCCATCCGATCTTCCAGGTGCATCGGTGCCTTGACCTCCAGGTATTCGCCCTGGTCGGTCGGGGCACAAGCGGTCACCAAGACAGCGAGACCCAGCGCCGCTTTCGCGTGTCGCATCGGTTTTCCTGGCAGAATGCTGCCTATCTTACGACATCAGTAAGTCTGGGCCGGATAGGAACTCCCTTATCCAGCTCTAGTCTCGACGCTTGTGGGTAGGCTGCTTGGAGGCCTCCGAGCGGGTTGAGTGGCCTGGAAGCGCCAGGGTATGCTGTGGCGCGACATGGGAAGCCACCTGCCGACAGTCCTTGCGTTGCTCGCCCCGCTAGCGACTGCGGTCAACGCCACCGATACGAGCTCGCCGCCGGCAGAGATCCGCCACCTGGCACGTACGATCCTCGCCGAGCAGGTGGCCATCCCCTCGACCTTCGACCTCGGCACGGCGGAGGCCGCGCGGAGGCTGGCCGAGCGCTTTCTCGCGGCGGGTTTAGCCGCCGAGGACGTCACCCTGCTCGCCCAGACGGAAGAAAAGGTCAACCTGATCGTCCGCTTGCGGGGTCGCGGCCCAGCCAAGCCGGTTCTGTTCTTGACCCACCTCGATGTCGTGGATGTCGATCCAGACGAGTGGACCGTGGAGCCGTTTGCTCTAACCGAGCGGGACGGTTACTTCTACGGCCGCGGGACCCTCGACATCAAGTGCGAAGTGGCCGATCTCGCCGCCAACCTGATTCGGCTCCACCGGGAGGGCTTCACCCCGAACCGCGATATCCTCGTCGCCTTCACTGCCGATGAGGAGGCCGGGAGCGCCGAGACCAACGGCGTGCGTTTTCTGCTCGATCAGCACCGGGAACTCCTGGATGTCGCCTGGGTCATCAATACCGACGCCGGTGGGGGGCAGATCGAGCAGGGTCGCCGTATGCGTCTTCCGGTACAGACGGCCGAGAAGGTCTACCTCAGCTTCGAAGTCGAAGCCCGCGGTGCCGGCGGTCACAGCTCTATGCCGGACGACGACAACGCGGTTCTGCGTCTGGCTGCGGGGCTCGCGCGGCTGGCTGACTTTCGCTTTCCAGCCCGGCTCAACCCAACGACGCGCGCTTTTTTCGGCAGGCTTGCCGAGCAGCATCCCGGTCAGCTCCGTGACGACTTGCTTGCCGCTTCCCTTTCCCCGGCCGACCCCGAAGCGATTGAGCGGCTCTCGTCCAACCCGTTCTACAACGCCACCCTGCGCACGACCTGTGCCGCAACGATGCTCGCCGCCAGCCGGGCCGAGAATGCACTGCCTGTGCAGGCGACCGCGACGCTGCAGTGTCGCCTGCTGCCGGGTGACGATCCCGCCGAGGTCAGGACGGCGCTCGAGGAACGGATCGCCGACCCGCTGATCCGTGTGACGGCGACCCGCGAGCCGGTCCTGAGTGAGCCCTCGCCGCTCGATCCGGAGATCTTCAAGGCCGTCGAAGCGATCGCCGCCGAGATGTGGCCCCAAGTCCCGGTGCTGCCAGTCATGGATGTCTGGTCGACCGATGGAGCGCAGCTGCGGCGCGCCGGCCTGCCGGTGTACGGCGTCATGGGGCTGTTCTTCGACATCCATGACAACCGCTCGCACGGCGCCGACGAGCGGATCCTGGTCGATGCCTTCTACGAGAGCGTCGAGTTCATGTACCGCTTGATGAAGCGTCTCACCGCGGGCGGGTGAAGAGTGCCCGCTGGCTCCCCTGCCTTTCCGTGGCTTCCTCTGGCACTCATTCTGAGCCAAGCCGGGGCCGAATGGCGGCAAAGAAATAGGGCACCCAAACTCTATTGAGTGCCCCACTTAGTTAGGCCCTGGAAAACCCCATCTCTAGTCGAGGGAATTCTGATTCGTGCCAGCGCCCCCGGCGATCGGTGACCAGTGCGCAGCGCGCACCTTCCACTTACCATCCTCATTGACATAGACGATAGTCGCACGGGTCAAGTAGTTGTTGACCGCTTCGCCGCCTTTGGCCTTGAATCTCCCCTCGGAGTAGAACATCGCCACCGCCGCCTGGCCCTCGACCAGCGTGATGACCTTTATGTGCTTGGGCGAGAGAGACTGGTACTCGTACTCCGTAATCGCACCGTCAGCGGGAACCCACTGCATGAGGCCGCCACTCGACCAAAACTCGGGCGCGCCATCCTTGGAGATCGTATCTGGCGCGTCTCTCAGGTTCTTGTTCGCATACTCCAGGTTCGCGATGACCGTCGCACGGACCTCGTCAGCCGTATCCGCTGATACCTGCGCGGGCGCGAGGGCCAGGATCAACGCCATTGTCAGCGCGCATGAGACCACTCGACAGACTCCACCTTGAAGCAAGTGCTTCTTCATTCGATACTCCTTTCTGGTTGCCGGTACGAGATCTGTCTCGCCGGCGGGTGTCGGATTTGTGGGCGGAAGTGTACAACGAGTTGATCCTTGGGGGAGACAGGGCTGCATGGATCCGCACCCGCCTGGCGACGTAGTCTGAGGGTGAGTCGTAGAATGACTCAAAGTGAGTCATTGATGACTCCTTTTGAAGGCAGAACACCGGCATGAAGCAGCTGACGATTCGGGGACTCGACGAGCGGCTCGAGAGGCGTCTACGGGAGCTGGCCAGGGATCAGCGGATTTCCCTCAATCGGGCGGCGCTGACGCTCATGCGCCGAGGGGCCGGTCTGTCGGACAAGCGAGAGTCGACCAACACAGTGGGCTCGGCCCTGGACAAGTTCATCGGTGTCTGGTCCGACGAGGAAGAAGTGGAGCTCCTGCGGGCCCTGGAACCGCTGGAGCAGATCGAACCCGAGCTCTGGTCGTGAGGATTGCCCTCGACACGAAAGCCTATTCGGCCCTCATGCGGGGTCACCGGGACGTTGCGGCACTGGTACGCCGCTCGGAAGCCGTGTTGGTCCCGGCCGTCGTGGTCGGTGAGCTTCTCTACGGGTTTCGGCTTGGCTCCCGGTTCGAGGAGAACACGGCCCGGCTCGAGGCCTTCTTGGCAGCGTCCTCCGTCGACCTGTTACCGGTCACCCTGACGACGGCGCACCGCTTTGGCCGCACCGCAGCAGCCCTCCGTCAGAAGGGCACTCCCATTCCAACGAACGACATCTGGATCGCGGCTCAGGTGATGGAGGTCGGGGCTGATCTTCTCTCCTCGGACTCTCACTTCGGCGCAGTCGACGGATTTGCGTGGCTTCCCTTCTCACCAGCCGAAGAAGACAGCGTGCGCGAGCAGGTCTGGCGCTACCACACAGACCCGGGCCGTTGAGCCCAAGTTAGGAATCGGCTGAGACTCCTCTAGGCGGACTGCATCGATGACGAAGTGCTCCTCCGGTTGCACCCTTTTGTGTTGACGCCATCCGAGGTCGGAGTAGCATAGCCGCGAGAGGAAGAGAGCCATGCTGGCACGAGAAGACAGGGGTTCTGTTGCCATTCTCCGGATCGAGCATGGCAGGGGCAACACCATCGACCTGGAGTTGCTCGGAGACCTTTCACGAGAGCTCACCAGGCTGGAAGACGAGCCGGTGAAGGCCCTGGTTGTGACGGGCTTGGGCCGTGTCTTTTCGGCCGGTGTCGATCTCTATCGGCTGCTCGACGGCGGCGCTGAATACGTCCGAGATTTTGTGCCGAGGCTCAACTCGAGCCTGCTGGAGCTCTATCGATTCTCCAAGCCGGTTATCGCTGCTGTCAACGGCCACGCCATTGCCGGAGGCTTCATTCTCGCTTGCTGTTGTGACCGCCGGGTTATGGCGAGAGATGGCGGCAAGGTAGGCCTGACGGAGC
>SBFI01000125.1 GCA_006227875.1 Acidobacteriota bacterium | reverse complement strand
GCCGCGGATGGCCGTGGCCTATCACTTCTTTAAAGATTTTGACACCACAGCCGGGATTAATGATCGTGTCCGGACAACCTACGACGGTCCGCTGAGTTACGCCGAAGACTACATGGTGTGGAACATCACCAAGGACGATATTCGCGTTCGGATGGCAATTTATGATGAAGACGTCTGGCCGCCTCTGCCCACCGAAAAGCCGCAGTTGCCTGATCCAAATGCAAGGATTCCTTATTCAGATTTTATAGTCGGCGGCAAATACGACATGAGTGACGTGATTCAGCCCACGTATGACGAGATCAACAAGGAGTATGGACTCAACGAGAAACAGGACGACTGAGTTGGCTGGGAGTTGAAACTGGTGGGCCGTGTAGGAATCGAACCTACGACCTTCGGATTAAAAGTCCGCGGCTCTACCAACTGAGCTAACGGCCCGTCACAATCTCAGAAGCGGAAGTATAGAAAAGCGAGGGCATGGCCACAAGATCGGTGGCTCCCACTTCCGCGGTTTCGAAGGTCAATCCGTTGATTGAGCTTTAGTAGCGTGCGCCGAGCGCTGGCTGAGAATGACTTCGTCGCGTCCGGAGATCAACTCCAGCAGATTGGTCTCCGGTCGCACGATCGTCTCCTCGCGACGGGGTCCGGTCGAGATCAGACCCACGGGTGCACCGACACCATCTTCGATAAGGCTGATGTACTCCTTGGCCTCATCCGGTAGCTTGTCGAAGTCGACGATGCCGACGGTCTCCTGCTTCCACCCCTTGACCGTGGTGTAGACCGGTTGCGCCTTTTCGAGGTCATCCAGCTTGGCCGGCAGATCCTTCACCACTTCCCCACCCACCTGGTAACCGACACAGACCTTGATCTCGTCGAGGTCGTCGAGCACATCCAGCTTGGTCAGGGCGACGGTGTCGACCCCGTTGAGCATGCGGGAGTAGCGGGCCACCACCAGATCGAGCCAGCCACAGCGTCGGGGGCGGCCGGTCGTGGTGCCGAACTCGTTGCCTCGCTTGCGCAGCTCCTCGCCGGCGTCCTCCTCGAGCTCGGTTACAAACGGCCCACCGCCAACCCGGGTGGTATAGGCCTTGAGCACGCCGATGGCGCCGTCGATCCGGGTCGGCGGCACCCCGCTACCTGTACAGGCCCCACCGGACGTCGGGTTGGAGCTGGTGACATAGGGGTAGGTGCCGTGGTCGAGGTCGAGCAGCGCACCCTGGGCGCCCTCGAACAGGACGTTCTTCTTCTCGTCCATCCAGCCGTTGATCTTCTTGGCGGTGTCACAGAGATAGGGCCCCAGCTTGTCCCGCCACAGACGCATGTGGTCGGCGAGCCGTGCCGGATGCCCCACCGGCTGCCCACCGAGATCGACGATCTCGCGCTCGAGGCGAACCAGCAGGTTGCGGGTGCGGGTCTCCAGGTCACCGGCATAGAGGTCGATCATCCGCAGCCCAGCACGAGCAGCCTTGCTTTCGTAGGCCGGTCCGATACCGCGGGCCGTGGTGCCGATCTGCCCTTTCCCCCTGGCCACCTCCCGCGCCTGATCCAGGTCGGCATAGAGCGGCAGCAGGACATGGGCCCGGTCCGAGATGAAGAGACGCCCTTCCGATTCGACCCCGGCCTGGCTCAGGCCGTCGAGCTCCTCGAACAGCACCTCCGGATTGATGACCATCCCGGTCCCCAGGACACACTGGGTCTCCGGGTGGAGAATCCCCGATGGCACCAGATGCAGAGCAAAATGACTGTCGCCGAACTTTACCGTGTGCCCGGCGTTGTTACCGCCCTGATACCGAACCACTACCTCGAAAGCCGGGCAGATTAGATCGACGATCTTGCCCTTCCCCTCGTCACCCCACTGCATGCCGCAGACGATCGTGTTGGTCATAGCTGGCCTTTCTGCGCCGGGATCCCTCCGGAAATGCGTGCATTGGAATGCCCGCAAAGTACCGAAGAACCCTAGCAGATCGGTACCAGTCTTTCCAACTACCGCCAAAGCAGCTAAGCTGAATGCGGCTGAGGCGAGTCATGGCCAATTCCTCCAAACCGGTCGCCGACTCCAATCCGACACCATTGGGGCCGAAGTTGAAGGTGGCAAGCGGCAACGAGTTCGAGCTTCTGGTCGAGAGCCGACCGCACGGTCTGGTGCGGCGGCTGTTTTCGACCTGGCGCCACTTCTTTGGCACGCTCTTCGGCGGACTCAACGCCTGGGTGAGAAGCCGGACCAAAGAGGAGAGGCACGGGTTGGGGTATATGTCGGCCTGGAGCCTGGCACTCCTGACCCGCCCGTTTGTCAGCCGCAAGCTCGTCAAGCTCCCCTTTGCGGTCCAACTTCGCAAACGCTTCGAGGCCCTGGGCCCGACCTATATCAAGCTCGGACAGATTCTCAGCCTGCGCGAAGACATCCTGCCGCCAGAGATCACCGAGGAGCTCAAGAACCTTCTCGACCGCCTGCCGGCGCTGCCCTTTGCCCGTTACCTGGAGCTGGTCGAGCGACAGATCGGTCGACCCGCGGGTGAAGTCTTCTCCTGGATAGAGCCGACGCCGCTGGGCTCCGCCTCCATCGGCCAAATTCACCAAGCGACAACCCTGGCGGGTGACGCGGTCATCATCAAGCTGGTCAAACCGGGTATTCGCGAGACCCTCAAGACCGACTCGGTGCTGCTGAGGATCTTTGGCCGGTTCCTGCAGCTCTTTCTCGCCCGCTATCAGCCGCGACGGGTCATCGGCGAGTTTCTCCACTACACCCTCAGGGAGGCCGACCTCCGCACCGAAGCCGACAACGCCGAGACCTTCGCCGCCAACTTCAAGGATCTGCCGGATGTGGTCTTTCCCGCCATCTACCGCGAGTTCACCACTCAGGACCTGCTGGTGATGGAGTATCTGCGCGGTGTGCGGCCCAATGATCCCGCCATCCAAACCCTGAGCGAGGCCGACCGCGACCGCATCGTCGATCTGGGGGCGACGGTCATCATCCGGATGCTCTATCGGGACGGCTTTTTTCACGCCGATCTGCACCCGGGCAACCTGGTGGTGCTGCCGGGACCAAAGGCCGGTTTTATCGATCTGGGCATGGTGGGGCGTTTCGACGACGAGCTCCGTCGCACGCTGCTCTACTACTACTACTGTCTGGTGATGGGAGATGCGGAGAATGCCGCGCGCTATCTATCGCTGATCGCCGATTCGGGGCCGGGAAGCGACGTCAAGGGCTTTCGTCGGGACGTCGAGGAGATCTGCCGGCGCTGGCAGCGCAGCTCCAACTACGAGGACTTCTCCATCGCCCAATTGATCATGGAGTCGGTCGGCAAGGGCGGTGCCTACCGCATGTACTTCCCCGTCGAGATGGTGCTGATGGTCAAGGCCATCGTCACTTTCGAGGCCGTCGGCCAGTATCTCAAGCCTGGTTTCGATGTGGCCTCCACCTCACGACCCCACATCAACCAGATCTTTCTCAACCAGTTCAGTCCGGTCCGTATCGCCCGTGAGAGTCTCCGTGGCGCGCCGGAGCTGGTCGATGCCCTGGTCAAGGCTCCCATGTTGGTGACCGAAGGGCTGAGAGCTCTGGAGCAGGCGACCCACCGTCAACCGGAGAACCCGTTCTCCGGCATTCGAGGCACCGTCTTTGGCGGCTTCTGTATCGTCGCCGGCGCTATCGTCGCCGCGGCCAATGGACCTTGGCCGGTCTGGGTTACGCTTTTTGTCGGCGGCATACTGCTGGGTATCCGCCGGAGCAAGGCGGGCTAGGTAGATTCGTTCAAGAGCGCTTCGAGGCGGCTCAGAGTACAGTCCAAATCGTCCAGAACCGAATCCCCTTCGGTCATTCTCGCCCCCACCTGACACCACAGATCCACGTTCTCCTGCTCCAGAAACTCGGTTCGCAGGCGGATCCCGTGCTGCGCCAGCACCGGGGCCAACTCTTCTCGGCGATTGAACAACTGCCTACGCGTGACGTTATAGGCATGCTCACACGCGGCGCGTCTTGTAGAGAGGCTGAAGACATTGGTGAAGAACATCTTGTAGTCGTCCCTCGGTGGCTCGAGCAAGATGACATCGGCCTCAGGAAACACATTTTCGTAGGACGACAGACCCGCTTCCAAACGGGACCGGATCATGGTGCGCAGACTCTGGGAGAGAACGGTCGGCAGCCCCCGGTCGATCAGCTTGCCACGCCGCATGAATCCTTCGTCAACCGCCGAAGAGGTGTCTACGGGCACCAGGGGATTGAAACAGAGCAGCAGCTCGGCGCCGGCGTCCAACGCCACCGACCCGTGCATCGTCTTGAGTAGGACGCCATCGACATAGTGACGGCCTTCGATCTTGACCGGTGCATAGAGACCGGGCAGCGCTGTGCTGGCTTGAACCGCCTTCGATATGGGGATGTGGTCGAAACCCGGCTCGCCAAACCGCACCGGCTCACCCGAATCCAGATCGGCTGCGACGACGATGAGGTGCTTGTCGAGGCGGCGAAAATCGTCGGTTCGCCCGCTCCGGTTGAAGGCGTCCTCCAGAAATTCCCGCAGCGGCTCGTTGCTAAAGACCCCGATCGGAAGCGCGCGGCTGAGAGGTAGTAGCGAATCCACGAGGTTGAGATCGCGGGGATTGCTGATAAAGGTCAAAAGGGACTGAAGTAGGAGCCGTGGAATACCCAGGCTCCGGCGGCCAAACTCCTCGAAGGCCGGGCTGTAGAAAGTGCGGAAGTGAAAGGGATTGGCGGGTCCGGGATCGATCGCTGCCCGACACAAACGAGCGGTGCCGACACCGTTGGCGAGAATCGAGCCGATGACCGCGCCGGCGCTGACACCGACGTAGACATCGAGGTCGCAGAAGTCGATCCCTTCGAGCGCCTCTTCGAGGGCGCGTATGGCGCCGATCTCGTAGAGGGCGCCCTGGGGACCACCTCCGGCGAGGGCCAGGCCGACTTTTCCCTCGGTCCGGCCCTCGGCGGTGGTGATTGTCGCCATGTTGGGGGTGACCCTAGGCGGCAGCGGTCTTGCGGGCCTTGGTGGTCTTGGGCTTGAGCTGATCGACCTTGAGGGTCAGCTCCTCGACCCGCTTGGTGAGCTTGTTGATCTCACTGCGAGTGGGGACACCCATACGCTTGAGCGCCTCGCCCACCTTCTTGTCGATGGAGTCTTCAACCTTGTCCCAGGTGGATCCGGCTTTGCCCTTGGCATCGTCGACACGCCGCAGGACCTTGTCGAACTCCTTTCGTCCCTTGGTTTCGTACTTCTCACCCTTCTTCACCAGGGAGTTGAAGAGCTTACTGCCCTCCTCTTCGGCCGTGGCAACGGCACCGAGACCGGCCAGCCAGATCTTGTGCGCCGACTCCCGCAGCTCCTTTGTCACATCATCAGTCTTCTTTTTGGCCATCTTTGCTTCTCCTTATCCGATTTGATTCCTGTGTTAGGCGCTCCGCGCCTTGGGTTTACGTGCAGCGCTTGCTTTCTTCGCTGTCTTCTTCTTGGCGGTCGTAGTGCTTCGCACCCTCTTGCTCTTGGCTGGAGTGCTGCTCAAACCGTGCCTTTCGAGCTCCACCAGCGAGGTCTCGAGCTCCTCGAGCCGCGAGCGGAGCCGTTTCATCTCCTCGCGGGCCTGTCGTACCGGCCCCAATTTATCGATCGATGCTCGCACCACCCGATCCATACCTTGTTGCACCTGCTCCACCCCGGTGGAGAGTGCCTTCTCACCAAATCGAACCAGATCGTGCATGACCTCGGTGGAGATCTTGGAGCGGCCGTCCCGGCCCTCCCCGAGAATGATCTGAGCCAGGGTCTGCGCCGTCACGTCTTCTGCGTTGGCGTTGTCGACGACTCTGATCTCCTGCCCCTCCCGCACCCATTCGGCAATCTCGTCCAGCGAGACATACCGGCTTTCTTCGGTGTCGTAGAGTTTCCGGCTTTCGTAGCGTTTGATCAGACGTACCATGACTTGGCTCCTGCGGTGTGGATACTTCGGCTGCTTCTCGTCGGTCGTGTTGCCGCTCTGCGGCATCGATTTCGACCTATTTATACCGCATTGCGGCAAAGAAGTCAACCGGTTGCCGCGCTGCGGCAAGACCTGGCCACAGCCGGTCTAGGAGGGAACCGAATCGAATCGTGTAGCGAATTCGCGGGCCAGCTCGCCGAGTGAAGCAAGATCCGCGGGCTCCCGCGGCAGCAGCGGGATACCGACCAGCGGCTGCTGGTCCGACAGCAGTGATTGGAGTTTCGCCAACCCGCGGGCGTCACGTTCGCCCAACCAGGCCAAAAGCTGGCGCCCGTCCGCTTCCCCGGTCGCGGCCTGGGCTGTGCCCGCGGGCATGCCGTCGCCCCGGGGATGGATCCGGTTGACCACGATGGGGCCCAGACGGTAGCCGGCCTCTTGCAGACGCCGGGCAAAGAAGAGCGTGTCCGAGTTCCGCTCCTCACCTGGGGCGGCCACCAACACAAAGAGCGTGCGTGGGGAGCCCAGGAGTTGCTGCACCTCTACCGCTCGCTGCCTGAAGCCGTCGTAGAGAGGTGCAAAGGCCTGGAAGAACTCGGCCATGTCCCGCAACAGATCGAGGCCGACGACCTCGTCCAGGTACTCTTCGAACTTGGCGCCAAAACGACCCAGGCGGGTCGTCGCCTTCAGATGCCCCGAGGAGTCGAACCAGGGCTTGAGCGCCAGCTTGAGGGCGCCGCTGTCGAGAAAGGC
>SBFI01000086.1 GCA_006227875.1 Acidobacteriota bacterium | reverse complement strand
GCCACCCAACCGCCCCGCTGCTCGGTGAAAAGCAGTGTCACCAGAGCGACAGCGACCAGCAGGGTGGCGAGCAGGCCTCCCCGCCGTCGCCAGCCAAGGAGTGCTGCCGCTGCCACCGGCACGGTCAAGACCAGATACTCGGCCAGCCAGCCGGAGTGAAAGAAGAGCGAGTGAAGACGAGTCTCCCAAATTTCGCCGCCGATGGCCCGGTAGCCGCCGAGATCCAGCAGACCCGCATGCTCGGCCAAGCCGAGGCCCAGAATCGGCACGAGACCTGTGGCCAGAGCGAGACCGAGTGGTCGCAGGGAATCGCCGGCAAAGACGCTGCGCACCGCGCGGTAGAGTCCCCAACCCAGCAGCAGATTGGCCAGGGCCCGCCAGGTGTAGAGGATGGTCCAACTCTGGACCTCGGGAAACACCCGCAGCAGACCCCACATCGCCTGCGGATTCCAGGAGGGTGGCTGATAGGCCAGCGGCAGCAGCGAAGCCACGCTGACCACCAGGAAAGCGGCCACCGGCCAGTCGAGCTGCGACGGCGGCGGCCGTCCCGCACGCCAGGAAGTAGCGATCGCCACCAGTGCCGCCACGTCGAGGGCCGCAAGGTAGGGTCCACCGGGTGGCGAGCCAAAAAGAGGCAGACAGGCGGCGAGAACCAGTAGAGCCGCCCTCGGCCTCCAAAGTCCCGCCGCCAGGATCGCTACAGGTACTGCCCAGATGAGCTGCTCGAACATGGCCTGGTCCCGGACCGGCTTGTCCTACAGGGGTCCCGCCCCTCTGCGCACCGATGGCAGCTTACCGCTGAGCAGCCGCAGAGTGGTCTCCACCACGCTCCTCAGCGGTCCCACGTCCGCCCGGCCTTGGCCGGCGATCTCGAAGGCCGTCCCGTGATCGACGGAGGTCCTTAGGATCGGCAGGCCAAGGGTCCAGTTGGTGGTCCTGCCAAAGGCCGCCGTCTTGACCGCGATCAGACCCTGATCGTGGTAGAGCGCCAACACCCAGTCGAACTCCCGCCGGCGGGCACGGGCAAACAGCGAATCGGCGCTAATCGGACCGTGCACATCGAGACCGTGAGCACGTGCCGTGGCTACGGCGGGCGCAACGATGGCCTGATCCTCTTCCCCCAGCAGCCCATCCTCGCCGGCGTGAGGGTTGAGACCGGCGACCGCTATCGAGCCCGCGGCGTGTCTCGAGATGAGCTCCAGCGCATCGACGATCGCTGCCTGGTCGACCGCCGCGATGGCATCGGTCAACGGCAGGTGGGTGGTCAGCAGCGCCACCTGCAGATCGGTGGTGAGAAAGGTCATCAGGTAGTCCCGGCCGTAGCGCTCGAGCCCACAGGCCTGCGCGAGATAGTCGGTGTGGCCGCGGAAATCGGGCAGGTGGTGCTGTGCGATGGAGGACTTGCTCACCGGTCCGGTGATCAGGGCATCGACCTCGCCCGTGCGAGCCATGGCAATGCCGGCGTCCAAAGCCGCCAGGGCACCGGCTGCATCCGTGGGAGCCGACCACCCCGGCTTGACCGTGCGCTTCCTGCCAACCGGGTCGAGCACCGGAATCTGCTTGCGGTCGAGCTCTGCCAGCCGCCCCCGGTCGGGGCTGCCCTCGAGAAAGGCGAGGCGGTCCCACCAATCTCCGGGCACACTGTCACGAAGCGCCGCCAGTGCCGCGCGCTCGCCTACCAGCAGCGGCAGCCAGCGGCGCTCGCCCCCGCCCTCGGCGGCCAGCAGCTTGATGGCGATCTCGGGCCCGATGCCCGCAGGATCTCCCTGCGTCAGCGCCACGACCGGCACGTCAGACTCGGGTTTCACTGGAGCCTGCATTATTCACCAACGCGCGAGCAGAATGTCGCCAGCGGCCGCCAGATCGGGCCGCACGTAGGGCTGAGCACCGGAGGCATACTTGTAAGTATGTCGAGGAGCGAAGTCCGAGTACGGCCCGAGATGGTGGTCGATCGCGGCATTATGCCGGGGGTTGGCGGATAATGCAGGCTGGGTTTGGGGAGGTTCAACGGGGACGTCGACCCCGCTTGCGCAGCTCCTCTTCCTTGTACATGTAGCGGATGTTGTGTTTTGGAATCAGCAGATTCGGTTCTTTCTGCCGATTGAACTTGATCGATGTCTTGTCGTACCACTCGATCCAACCGCGAAGCTCCTCGTCGTTGGTGAGCACCACCACCATCGGGGTGCGGGCCGCCATCTGCTTGAGATAGTAGAACTCCTCCGCATTGGTCTGCTCGGGCGGCGCCTGCTTGCGCCGCATCGACCGCGCCTGCCCGTCCTTCTTCTCCGGCCTCTCGGGACGAATCAGCTTTCGTTGGTTAGTCATCCGGTTCCTAACTTGTCGCTGGGGCCGCCGCGCCGCGTTTGGCCGGGGCCGGGTATTGATCGTTCTCATAGGCCAGACAGCACAAGAGCCTTCCACACTGCCCCGAGATCTTCGAGGGGTTGAGGCTCAGATTCTGGCGCTTGGCCATCTGGATCGAGATCGGTTTGAAGTCCTTGAGCCAGGTCGAGCAGCAGAGCGTCCGCCCACAGACACCGACGCCACCCAGCAGACCGGCCTCGTCGCGGGCACCTATCTGCATCATCTTGATCTTGGCCGAGAAACGCCGCGACATGTCCCGCACCAGCCGCCTGAAGTCGACCCGCCCTTCGGCGGTGAAGTAGACCGTCGCCTTGCGGCTGTCCAGACCAAAGTCGACGCGCGTCACTTTCATCTGCAGCCCCAGATTTCTCGCTCGCTCCTGACAGAACCTCTTGGCCGCCTGCTCGTTGTCCACCTTCTTCTCGTGGGCCGTGGAGTCCTCCTTATCCGCCCGACGAATGATGGGCCGGGCGGTGGCCTTCTGGCACGGCTTGAAGACCGGCATCGGAGACTGCTCGACCCGGCCGAACGCCGGCCCGGCCTCGAAATCGACGATGACGCTGTCCCCCCTGGCGAAGAGCTTCCCTCGAGTGGCACAGAGGGTCAGGTTGGTCTCTTCGCCAAACCGAACACCGACGAAGTTACCCTCGACGGCTGTCGAAATACCTGCGTAGCTGCAACCCTGACATCCGGACATAGCTCTCCCAATTCCTCATGCACGACGGATACCAGATTCAGAATTCTTTGGTCCATGGTCCACACTCGCACTCTCGGTGAGCCCTTGGGGCCTCGAGACGGGGACAGGAACCTTGGCTCGGGCTTTCTCGCGCCATTATGGCAACGGCCCTGAGCGATGTCAACGCGATGTGAAGTGACTGCTAGCTGCGGGTGAGGATTCGCTTGCCGATGTCACGCCGCAGAAACTTGCTCGGCCAGTGGATCTCCCCGGCCGCATCGTAGGCTCGCTTGAGGGCATCGCGCAGCTCCGGCCCGGTGGCGCAGACATTGAGCACGCGACCGCCGGCGCTGACCACCTTGCCCTCCATGGTCGCTGTCCCGGCGTGGAAGACCTCTACCCCTTCGTGCTCCCTGGCCTTCTCGATCCCCGAGATCGTCTCACCCATCTTGGGCGTTCCCGGGTAGCCGGCGCTGGCCAGCACGATGCAGGCGGCCGCCTCCTTGCGGAAGTGGAGCCGCTGGCCGTTGAAGCCACCGGCGGCCCCCGCGGCCAGAACTGGCAACAGATCGTCCTCCAGACGCAACATCAGGGGCTGGGTCTCCGGATCCCCAAAGCGCACGTTGAACTCGAGAACTTTGACGCCGTCTTCGGTCAACATGAGGCCGGCGTAGAGGACGCCGACAAAGGTCCGGTTCTCTTCCGCCAGACCCGAGATCATCGGCCGCATCACCTGATCCAAGATGCCCTTGCCCAGATCGACGTTCAGCACCCCGGCCGGGCTGTGAGCACCCATCCCACCGGTGTTGGGCCCGGTGTCGTCCTCACCGATCCGCTTGTAGTCCTTGCTGGCCACAAAGGGGATGAGGTGCTTGCCGTCACTCAAGGCGATGGCGGAGACTTCCTCACCCACGAGGCACTCCTCGACGACGACCCGATCGCCACTGGCGCCGAAGCGGCGCTCGTCGAAGAACATCTTCAACGCCTTGTCCAGCTCTTCATCGTTCTTGGGGATCAAGACACCCTTGCCGGCGGCCAATCCGTCCGCCTTGAGTACCACCGGGTAGCCGAATTTCCGCGCCGCCTTGGCCGCCTCGTCGCTATCGTGGGCGACGACGAAGGCGGCGGTCGGGATTCCGTGCCGCTCCATGAAGGTCTTGGCAAAGACCTTGCTCCCTTCGAGCTCGGCAGCGCGTTTGCGGGGCCCGAAGATGGGGAGACCTCGGCGGTCGAACTCGTCCGCAATCCCCAAAGTCAGCGGCATCTCGGGACCCACCACGGTGAGGTCGATCTTCAGCTCGGCGGCAAAATCGGCCAACTTCTGGATCTCGTCCGCGGACACCGGCACCAAATCGGCCACCTCCCCAATCCCCGGATTCCCGGGCGCACAAAAGAGCTCCCCGAGAAGCGGGCTCTGACGGAGCTTCCAACACATCGCATGCTCTCTGCCGCCACCGCCAACCACCAGTACCTTCATGCCTCACCTCGCTCCAATGCCGTCACCGCGGTCACCGTCATGACATCGAGGATATCCCTTGCGGAGCATCCTCGGGATAAATCGTTGATGGACCCATCGAGCCCCTGGAGCAATGGGCCGACCGCCCGTGCTCCTGCCAGTCGCTCGGTGAGCTTGTAGGCGATGTTACCGGCATCCAGATCCGGGAAGACCAGCACATTCGCCTGTCCCGCCACTGGGCTGCCGGGTGCTTTCTGACCGGCAACCTCCGGCACCAGAGCCGCATCTCCCTGAAGCTCACCGTCCACTGCGAACTTTACCTCTCGCCGGTGCAAGATCTCCAGTGCATGCCGGACTTTTTCGACCCGCGGATGTTCGGCGCTCCCCTTGGTCGAAAACGACAGCAGCGCCACCCGCGGCTCCTCCTCGAGCAGTACCCGGCAGCTTTCGGCTGCCGCTTCGGCGATGTCCGCCAGCTCGTCGGCGTCGGGATCGGGTACCACACCACCGTCGCTGTAGATCAGCCGGCGCCCATCGGAGAAGGCCATCAGGAAGCAGGAGGAGACCATCTTGAGACCCGGGCGCATCCCGACCGTGCGCAGGGCCACCCTCAGCACTTCGGCCGTGGTGGCGACCGCTCCCAAGACTGCTCCGTCCAGCCGTCCCGAGTCCACCAGCAGCCCCGCGTAGTAGAGCGGGCTCAAGGCACAGCGCTCGATCTCGTCGTCGGCGACACCCCGCGGTCGGAGGTAGCTGGCCAGACGCTGCTTCAGATTCTCGATCTCGGGATCGTCGGCCGGGTCGTGAACCTCGATGTCGGTAGGCAGACCCGCCTCTTCGGCGGCGGAGATCGCGCGGGAGCGTGAGCCGATGAGATGAGCCCGGCATATACCCGTCCGTTCCGCCTTCAGTGCGGCCTCGAGCACCCGCGGATCTTCACTTTCGGGCAGACCGATGCGTAGTGAGCGCCCACGCACGCGGCGGTAGAGGGATGCAAGGGGATCGGACACCAGCCTCTCAGGAAGCGGGGGCATGGAGAGCCGCGAGCTTTCTGACCTGTTCCTCGACCTCTTCGATCACATAGTCGGGGGTGGAGGCACCGGCCGTCACCCCCACGGTCTCGACCTCTTCGAGCCACTCGGGCTGCACGTCCTCGGGGCTGTGCACCAGATAGGAAGGCTTGTGCTCCCGACACAGCTCCCAGAGATGCCGGGTGTTGGCGCTCTGGGTACCACCGATGATCAGTATCAGCCCGATTTCCGGATCGCTACACAGCTCCCGGGCCGCGTCCTGATTCTCTTTGGTGGCGTAGCAGATGGTGTCGGCGCGCTCGGCCTTGCGGGCCTTCGACTCGATGTAGCGCACCACATCCTCGTACTCCTCGGCGTTGAGGGTGGTCTGAAAGAGGATCTTGAGCTCGGGGTAGCTACTCCAGTCGACCTGCTCCGCCTCCTCGAGAGTGGTGAGGATGTGGTAGGTCTCGGGATCGCGATCGTGGGTGTAGCCGATGACCTCTCGGTGGTGGGGCTCCCCGATAAAAACCAGATGCCCACCCCGAGCCACCGCTCGATCGGCCTCTTCGTGGATGTCGTAGACAAAGGGACAGGTGGTGTCCAGCACCTTTAGACCCCGATCTTGAGCCGTCGAGTGGAACGAGGGCGGCACACCATGGGCGGAGAAGACGATGGTTCCCGACACCGCCTCTTCGAGGGAGTCGATCGTCGGCACGCCGAGACTCTCCATCTCGTCCACGACTCGCTCGTTGTGGACCACCTGACCGAGGATCTGCCCGTCCCGGCCACCCAGCTCGGCGAATTTCTTCACCTTCTTGTCGGCGATGCGCACACCGGCGCAGAAGCCGTACTTCTCCGCGCGTTTGATTTTCATCAATGCCTCGCTGGCGATTCTAGCAGTCCGTGGAACCGTGCCGAGAAGTGCACGCTGCCGTCCTCGAAACAGGGCAAATCCAGCCCTTTTCGCCTCTTCCGTTGCCGATCCGGGTCACCATACAGGTCAGATCGCTGCTGGCATCGAGGTTGCTCTAGACGGTAGCAGGATGAGCGTTGGGTCGCCATGCAAAGCATACGATCGTCGGTTCTCATCGTCCTCGGGTTCTTCGCCCTTGGCGGCATCGCCTGGGCGCAGCCGCCCAAGGTCTATAGCCGTCCGGTCACCGAGCGCAACGTCCTGCGCTTCGAGGTCGGCTACTTCCGACCCAGCGGCAGCTCCGACTACTGGCACGATACCTTTCGGGAGTTCACCGGCAGCACCAGCGACTTCGGAGACGCAGTCTTCGGCTTCGACTATCTGTACCGCCTCAGCCCACGTATGTCGCTGGTGGTCTCGTCCAGCTTCTACGAAGGCAGCACTGATCAGTTCTATCTCGATTTTGTCGATGAGTTTGGCGGCGAGATCATCCACACCACCACTCTGAGCACCGCCACCTTCAACGTCGGTCTGCTGTGGGAGTTCCTGCCGCGGACTTCTGCGGTCGTGCCCTATGCCGGCTTCGGCGGCGGCTATCTGGCATGGGAGCTCGAGGAGTCGGGTGAGTTCATCGATTTCTCCGTGTTCTTCCCCGAGATCTTCTCAGCCACTTTTGTCGATGACGGCGGCACCTTCAACTGGTATGGCCAGTTCGGGCTCGACTTTCCGCTGTCACGAAACTGGTCGATCTTCACCGAGGGACGCTGGCAGGGCGCAAGCGTCAGCCTCGGCGGTGACTTCGAAGGCCTGGGTACGCTCGATCTCTCGGGCTGGGATGTCCGGGTCGGTGGCTCCTGGAGCTTCTAAGTAACCGCGGACCGTCAATCCCACGTTCTGTCCGAGGCCTCGACGAGGCTTGCCGTCTGCTTGGCGATGGCCGCGCGCTCTTCGACCCAGGCCGAGAACTTCTGCAGCTCGGCGGGGTTGACGCCACCCGGCTCGGCGGTCCGCTCCCCTACCCAGTTCTTCATCGCCTCCATCAGCTCGTCGGCTCGCGCGCGATCGGACCGGAAGAGCTCCAGGTAGGCCTCCTTTGCATCTTCGATACGGTTGAGCCCCAGGAAGGCCTCACCCCGATACTCGATCGCCTCGCTGTAGCTCGGCTCCAACTCGAGGGCCTGGTTGTAGGCCGCGAGTGACGCCGTGTAGTCGCCGGTCTTGCGCAGTGCATATCCCAGACTGCTGTAGGCCTGGTGCATCTTTGGATTGGCCTCGGTCGCCGCGCGAAAGGCGTCGATCGCCTTACCGTACTCTTTGCCGATCTTGGCCTCGAGCTTGGCGCGCTCGGCTTCCTCGGACTTGGTCGCCAGTTTCTTTTCGAATTCCCAGGCTTTGTCCCGGTGCCGGAGGCCTCGATTGTAGGCCGCGGCCGCCTCCTGTTGGGGGTCTTCGTCGGGCGCCGAAGAACCGCCGGCGGCCAACAAGGTCATCGGCAAAAGCAGCTGGATCGCCAGCAGAAACACTCCGGTGCGGGTCAGATGCATCTTCATCAGTCTTCCTCCCTGATGAGTCTTCGTACGAGAGTCGAACTCGGATTTCTGAGGCAAGCTTACACGCTGGGAGCGCTCGACTCCACCGCGGGCGGCGCCACCCAGACCCGTTTCCAGCCTTTGATCTCCTCTCCTTCGACCTCGAGCCGGATGATGTCCGGCATCGTCAACGACTCCCAGAAGTCGAAGCCGACCTTGGGATCGAAGTGCTGGAGTACGAGCGCCAGCAGATTCCCGTGGGTGCCCAGCACCACCTCACCGTCGGGGTGATCTGCCACGACTCGCCGCACCACCTCCAGGCCCCGTCGCTGGGCCGCGGTATTCGACTCACCACCGGGAAAGGCGAAGTCCGGCTCATCCCAGGTACGCTCGACCGCCGCCCGGAAATCGGCGATCTCGGCATCCATCAGCCGGCGCTCGCGCAGCCCGTCCTCGGGGTGAATCGGCAGACCTTTTTGCTCAGCTAGCGGCTCGACGGTCTGGCGGGCCCGTCTCTCGGTGCTCGCATGGATCGCCGCCAGTGACCGGGACCCCAGCAACTCCGCCACCCGCGCGGCCGCCTTCTCGCCCGCGGATGACAGCGGCCGAGCGTCGTCCAGGCTCCACGACGCGTGGGCGTGACGAACCAGATAGAGCACGGTCATCGGGTTCGCCCCGGGCCGACCACTACCCGGCACCCAGCCATGCGGTGACAGCGGCAGCCAGAAAGAGAAACCAGGAGAAATGTCGGCCGCGAGTGGTGAGACCGGAGATCAGTGCACAGACTAGACAGGCCAAGGCAAGGCTGCGGGGTATCCCCTCGAGAGAGGTGATGGAAGAAGGGTCGGCCAGAATCAGCAGCACACCCGCCACCGCCACCAGCAGCACCGTCGTGACATGCCAGGTAAACCGCAGAGTCCGGCGCATGAAGGCGCCGCTGCCGAGAAGCTTTGGCAGATCCGAGCTGCGCGACAGGGGACCGAGGACCAGGCGCTCCCCGAGCAACGAATGCGAGATGCCGATCACGATCAGGATCAGAGCCGACGTAATGAAATAGAAGTTCATGGAGCCTCCTCGAGCGAACCCTGTCGATGCTAAGAAGACTTACCGAGTATCGGCAGGTAGGCGCCCCAGGGGCCGACCTCGTCGCCGTATTGCTTCGCCATCGCCCGGGCAATCTGGGCGAGGTGACCCAGATCGTGGGTGACCCAGGTCGCCAGCAGCTCGCGCAGAGTTACCTTTCCGAGCTCGGGGTGCATCCCCTCTTTGTCGAAATCCTCGGCGCTCAGATTCATCTCGCGCAGCGTCTCCAGATTCCTCTCCCGCAGAACAGCGAACTCCTCGAGTAGCTCGGCCATGCTCTTGCCCTTGCTGGCCTCGAACTGGGCGAAGCGGTCGAAGGGCTCGAAAGGCCTGTCGGTTCCGTGCTCGAGGAGAATCCGGGTCCTCGAGATCCAGTCGGTCCGCTCGCCGTGGATCAGATGACCCACGATATCGAAGGCGCTCCAGGTCTCGGGTCCCTCGTTGCTTTCGACCCAGTCGGGCGGCAGACCCTCGATAAAAGCCCTCAGTACCGACGGGGTTCGGGTCAGGACAGCGATTCCGTCATCGAGATCGAACTTCATTTTCACCTCACACTTTGTCGAAGACCACGGGGCATCCGGCTACTCAGCGGGGCGGCTGCCGCGCGAGGTGAGAACACCTCCGAGCAGCACGGCCGGCGCCTCCAGGGCCGTGCCCAGCAGCAAGAACCAGCCCGGCTCGGGCGTGCTGAGGTCGGCCAAGGCCATCAAGGCGGCTACCGCCGCCAGCGCCGCGACGACGACCGCGTGACCCAATGGCGCCCAGCGGGCAATCGCCCCGGCCAGATAACCGGCGGCCAGACCGCCGACGATCAGAAAGAGTAACCCCGGGAGTAGACGCAACATCAGGGGCGGCATGGCCTCCGTCGAGAAGAGCATCGCACCGACGGTACCGGCCGTAAACGCCGCCATCAGATAGCCGGCCAGCACGGCCAGCACGCTTCTAAGAATCCTCATTGCGAGCTTTCACCGCCAGGCCCGAGGACCTCGAGGTACCGGATCATGGCACTCAACGCATGTTGGACGTAGTCGATTCGTACCTCGGTGGCCCGGGGATCCTCCCATGGCAACCTTCTCGACCCGGGCTGTCGCTTTGCGCGCGCCGCCCGCGGCATGGCTCCGTCCAGCTCGCCCGCGCGCACCTGTGCACCGACGAGAAAGGCGATTCCCTGATGGATGGCCGTCTCCATCTCCCGCCGCAGCTCGGCCTCGTCTGCCGGCAAGAACGCCAACGCCGCCAGCAGACCCTCGAGCCTTGTCGAGGTGGGGGTGGTGCGGCGATCAGGGGTCAGAGAGCCTCCATAGGAGGATACCCCCCTTGCTGCCGGGCTCTCGGCCAGAATGCTCCGACAGATCTGCACCGCGTGGTCGACGAGCAGCCGGCGAGAGACCCCGAGAGAGTCGAGATCGTCGACCTGAAGCAA
>SBFI01000188.1 GCA_006227875.1 Acidobacteriota bacterium | reverse complement strand
CGGGTGCAGGAGACCGTCCAGATCGATACTCCACCCGACACCGGTTATCTGAGGCGTAAGGTCGTGGTCGAGAACATCGGCGACATAGCAACCATGCTCCATCTGCCGGCCAGCCAGCGGCTCTTTGCCAACCAGCAGGTAATCACTCAGCGAATCCTCACCTTCGAGGGTCGACCCTGGCGTTCCGAGCCCGACGCCCAGGTCCTGCTGCTGGGCGACAGCTTTGCCAATATCTACTCGGTCGACCGCCTGGGCTGGGGTGCCGGTGCCGGCCTGGCCGAGCAGCTCAGCTACCACCTCCAGCAACCGGTCGACAAGATCGCGCTCGATGCCGGTGGCTCCCACGCCAGCCGCCAGGCCCTGGCGCGCGAGCTGGCGGCCGGCAACGACCGTCTTGCCGGCAAGAAGGTGGTCATCTACCAGTTCGCCATGCGCGAGCTCGCCTTCGGCGACTGGAAGCTCATCCCCCTCAGGTAGATCGAAGCGGCCGGTCTTTCCTACGGGCGGTGCCAGGGGGAAAGTCCCGTTCAGAGGGTCGTTGCGAGGGTGCCTGCGGGAGGTCCCGCCTGGGTGCCGGCTCGGGCCTGGGAGAAGATCTCGAGGTGGGGCCCTCGCCTGCGCTCCGCTGGCGCGCCGGATCGCCCGTTGCCTCCCGTGGTCAGCGCCGTGCGCTGGCGGAGAGCCACCCAGACGAAACCTCCCGCAGGCACCCTAGACGGCCCGTAATACCACCCCGTCCAGGAGGATAGGTACTTCCACATGCCGTCCGAGAGTCCGTTCGGGTGGTCCCTGGCTGGGGGTGCTCTCCGCAAGCGCATCACACCAACTCTTGGCGGCTGCGGACCATCCGGCGCGCCGCGGAGCGCAGGCCCGGTCCGCACCTTCACAGTCCTCTTAGACCGGGCCGGCCCCCAGCCAGGGACCACCCGGGCGGACTCGCTCCACTACAGTGGACCGTCTGTTGGCACGGAGACCGGCCGGTTCGAGTATCATTTCCCGGTCCCGGCGGAGCCCCGATCGGGAGTGCACGACATGAGACTCGGAAACACCATCAACGGCCTTGGCATCGCTGTGCTGGTGCTCGTGGTGGCGCTCGCCGGTTGCGCGGGCGAGCCCGAGAATCCCTACCCGGTCGGCTCCAACATTCTGCTGCTCACGGTCGACACCCTGCGGGCCGATCACCTGTCGAGCTACGGTTACCCGCGGCGCACCTCGCCGGTGCTAGACCGGCTGGCCTCGGAAGGGGTGCGCTTCGAGCAGCCCGCCGTCCAGTGGCCCAAGACCGGTCCCTCGTTTGCCTCGATATTCACCAGCACCTACCCCAAGGACAACGGCATTGTCCGTCGGGTGGGGATGCCGCTGCCGCAGGAGTTTCTGATGCTGGCCGAGGTGCTGCGGCGGCAGGGCTACACCACCCACGCCGTGGTGGCCAACGGTGCGGTGGCCAGCGACTTCAACTTCAACCAGGGCTTCGACACCTATGTGGAGACCTGGAAACAGGAGCTCGATGGGTTTGACGGCGATCCCAACGGCGCCGAGGCGGTGAATCTCCATGTGCGCCGGGTTTTGGACGACATCGACCGCTCCAAGCCTTTCTTTCTCTGGGTTCACTATCTCGATCCCCACTTTCCCTATGTGCCGCCGGAGGACTGGGCCGACCGCTTTCAGGACGACGAATGGTTCGAACCGATTCGCACGATCGCAATCGACCAGGAGAAGACCAAGCAGCAGGTGACGGGGATCGGCCATGGCCAGGTTCTGGACGGACGGGACGACCTCGGCTTCTACATCGCCCGCTACGATGCCGAGATTGCCTACACCGATTTTCAAATCGGCAAGCTTTTCGAGGATCTCCGGGGGCGGGGACTGATGGACAACACGCTCACCGTCTTTACCTCCGACCACGGGGAATCGCTGGGTGACCATGCTTACTACTTCGACCACGGCCGCTTCAGCTTTCAAACCTGCCTGCGGGTTCCCCTCGTCCTCCACTACCCCGGGGTGCTGCCGCCCAAAGTGGATCGGGCCCCGGTGGAGCTGATCAATCTCGCCCCGACGATTCTCGAAGCCGCCGGGGTGGAGCTCGAAGAGCAGGGCTGGATGCAGGGGCGCTCGCTCACCGGAAGGATGCTCGGGTGGGAGCCGGCCGGTCTACGCCCGCTCGGAGGCGGGCTACGCCACCAAGGGGCGTTGGCAGAAGATCGCCAGAGATCAGCGGTACAAACTCATCTTTGCTCCCTTTCGTGGTGATCAGCGTTGGATCGGTGGGGCACCCAAGATCGAGTACGCGCTCTTCGATCTCCAAAAGGACCCGGGTGAGACTGAGAATCTGGTCGATGAGCTGCCGGAGGAGTTCGCTCGGCTCAAGGACGAGCTCTACCGGTGGTGGAGACCGAATCAGTTCGACGTGCTGGTGGACCCGGCCGGATCCGGGGCCGAGGGCGAGATGTCGGAGGAGACCAGCGAGCAGCTCAAGGCGCTGGGCTATCTCGAGTAGCGCCCGGCTGACTCTAGGTCTCTTGCAGGAGTGCGATCAGCGCACAGAGCCGGACCTCGGTCGGTGCCAACATCCAACCTTCGACCCGCTCCATCTCTTCATCGCGAAACTCGGTCTGGATCCGCTCCACCAGACCCTGCTGGAGGGTCTCGAGTTTCCCCGGCACCCGCCCCCAATCCAGATCGGACATCAACCGGTCGGTGAGCGCCTCGATGGTGCCGTCGGCGGGATCGGTGTCCAGATAGGCCCGGCCGATCGTCGCCCAGGCCTCCCGCAGCTCGACAAAGTCGGTGAGCTCGCCGGCGGTGGCCTTGGGGTCGCGGGGCAGCGCACACCCCAGACCCCCGGCGGCCGTGGTGCCGAGCACGGCGGTCAAGAGGTAGAGGAACTCTCTGCGCGATGTGGCAAGTTGGTCGCTCACGATCTCAGTACCCCCTTCAGATGGTCGCTCAGCCTCACCGCGAGCGCCACGATTGTCTGTGTCGGGTTCGAGCAGCCGGCGACGGGAAAGATCGAGCTCGAGGCCACATAGAGGCCGTCGACCCCATGGATTTTGCAGTCGGTGTCGACCACACCGACTTTGGGATCGGGATTCATCCGGGTCCCACCCATCGGGTGGTTGCTCCAGCGGCTGTGATCCCATGGCGGGCCATCGCCGATCGCCAGGTAGACTCTTCCACGCAGCCGTTTTCCCATCTCGCGGGCCAGCAGGTCGGCCGTGGCCAGGATGCTCGCCGGCTCCTGGTCGGTCAGCCGCCAGTCGATCTTGACCCGCGGCATCCCCAGCGGATCGAGCTCATCGCCGAGGGTGATTCGGGACTCCGGGTTGGGCACCTGCTCGCTGGCGATCTCGACCGTGCCGACATAGGTCTTCTCCGGCTCGGTGACCGGCCGACCTGCCCCGGTCTGCATCAGCTCGTACGACAGCCGGGCGATCTCCCTGGGCAGAGGTGGTCTCTGGTCGGAGGCCAGCGGCCGCAAGACGGTCATCGATTTGAGCAGTTGATACCTCTCCTGTGCCTCGGGGCGGAGCAGTAGAAAGGCCCGCAGACTCCCCTTACGTGCCGGTAGCCGGAACTTCCTGTAGGCACGCATGTGGTCCGAGCGGTTGGGCGCCAGCAGAGCCCCGGCCGTGACCATGGGGTGGTCCATGTAGTAGCGACCGACCTGGTCGCTGCCGTTGCCGAGCCCCTCCTTCTGCACCCGATTGGAGGCCAGCAGCAGACGCGGGGTCTCGATCGCCCCGGCGGCCAGCACGTAGGCCCCGGCCTCGACCCGGAAGCGGTTGCCGTCGAGGGTCTTGACCTCCAGGCCTTCGACCCGGGTGGCCTCGGGGTCGACCAGGATCTGGGTCAGATTGCCGTGCATGAAGACCCGGAGATTAGAGGCGGCTTCGAGCTCGGCGCCGTAGGCGTCGGCAAAATTGGTGATGTTGACGTGGACAAAGGCGGTCTCGAAGGCACTGTCCTCCTCGAAGAGGAAGGGCTTCTTCTTCTGCTCCATTTCTCTCGACTGGTAGTCGAAGTTGGAGACCAGAAGCAGCTCGGAAGCGCGGTCGTTGTAGGACCAGACCTCCTCCTGGCTCAGCGGCCAGCCGCTCTCCGGCACCCAGCTGCGGGGCAGAAAGGTCTCAGGATCAACCGGCCGGCACCAACCCCGCCAGTGGTTGCTGGTGCCGCCAAATTGGCGTCGGCGGCTGGCCAGCAGGTAGCTCTTGCCCTCTTTCATCAGGTCCCCGGACTCCTCCCCTTTGTAGAGGTCTTGGACCTCCTGCTCGTACTCGGGTCCGCCGCTTTCGATCACGACGACCGAAAGGCCCGTGGGAAGGAATTCCTTGGCGATGCTGACCCCCGCCGGACCGCTGCCGACGATGGCGAGATCAGCCTCGATAACAGAGTCCCGCTCGACAGTTCGAGAATCGATAAACATGGAATCAGGTTGGGTTGTTGATGTGTGGAGGGGCCTAGATCAGGCCCCTCCGTCAGGGTGCGATTCTACCACCTGGGAGGCCCGGTGGGGGCTAGTTGG
>SBFI01000308.1 GCA_006227875.1 Acidobacteriota bacterium | reverse complement strand
AACTGGTTCAGCCAGTCCCCCTTGAAGTAGACCGCGTTGGTAAGCACCAGGCGGGTAAGGGCTTCGATGCTCCCCGGTGGCAGCAGATCCTCGATCCTCTTCGAGGTCTGTTCCGCCACCCAACGATTGATCGTCCGGCGCGCCTCCTCGGGCGACTTGGCGAAGTCGAGGGTCTCGAATCCCGCACCATAGCTGTCCTTCGTGACCGCAAGGAACCCCTCTTCGAAATCGAAGCCGGGCTGTCCCCACAACCGGTTGGCGATCTCCAGTTGATAGCCGCCGAGCGAGGCGCCCCGGTCGAGGCTCGCTGCCAGCGCCGCATTGCTGGCGTGGACGCTCTCCACATCGACCGGAAACTGGAGGACCTCCTCCATCTCCTGTTTGGTCTCGCCGGCGGCACCGGCCGAGGTCATGGCCAACGCGGTCGACAGACTCAGGGGGGAGAAGAAGAGATTTCCTCCGCTCTCACCCAGTTTCCGGTAGAGGTCAACCGCAAAGAGATTGCCGCCCTCGACCACGGCGGATAGATCCCGCTGGGTCTCGGGAGGGATCTCCCTCATGCTGTCTCCGTCCGCACCGTTACAGCCCAGCACCACGAGGAGTCCGGCAAGGGCAGGCAAAAGGCATTTTCCAGGCATGGCACTTCTCCCTCGGTTCGAGGATATACCCAATTGCCGGTGCTCGGCTCTGGGATCGACCTGCCCGGACCGTGGTAGCGTTCGGTCTCTAATCACCAACGCAACAATTCAGGAGGATCGATATGCGTAATCGAGTGAGCCTAGGAACTATTGCCTTTGTTCTGCTTCTGGTGGTCGCAGTGCTACCCTCGTTCGCCCAGCGTGGGGACGATGCCGAGCGGGCGAGCAAGAACGGCATGGCGGCGGGGAAGATCGACGGGGTCGAGGTGACCCTCGAATACGGTCGGCCCAACGTCAAGGGACGTGAGATCTTCGGCAGGCTGGTCCCTTACGGCAAGGTTTGGCGGACCGGCGCCGACGAAGCGACGACCATCACCCTGTCGGGGGACGTGAGCGTGGAGGGCAAGGCCCTGCCCGCGGGCAAATATTCGGTTTTCACCATACCGGAGAAGGACAAGTGGACCGTCATCTTCAACAAGACGGCCAAACAGTGGGGTGCCTTCAAGTACGACGAGGGTCAGGATGCGCTGCGGGTAACGGTGACGCCCAAGAAGGCCGACTTCGTCGAGAGCCTGGACTTCGAGATCGACGGCCCATCGGTAGTGCTGCGGTGGGCTGAGTTGGCGGTGCCCGTCACCATCAAACCCGCCGGCTAGTGGCTCCCGAGGATCGAGGGCGGCGGATTCTGGGATTGAGCGCTCCGCTGCTGGTTTTTCCCTGGTTTTTCCGGCGGCGAAGCTGCTGATCCATCTGCTGACGGCTCGAGGGTACGGCTATTTCCGCGACGAGCTCTACTATCTGGCCTGCGCCGACCATCTGGCCTTCGGCTACGTCGATCAGCCGCCGCTTTCGATCTTCCTGCTCTGGATCGTCCGCTCGATACTTGGGGACTCGGTGTTTGCCCTGCGGCTGCTGCCCGCGGTCGCCGGGGCGGTCACCGTCTGGCTTGTCGGGATCATCACCCGTGAGCTCGGTGGCCGGGGTTTTGCCCAGGCGCTGGCCATGCTGGCGGCGACCGCCGCTCCGATCTATCTGGCGCTCGACCACTTCTATTCGATGAACGCGCTGGATCTGGTGTTCTGGCCGCTCGCGGCCCTGACACTGATCCGGGTGCTCCGGGAGCCGAGCCCCAACCGCTGGCTGCTACTGGGCCTGGTGCTGGGGTTGGGGCTCGAGAACAAGATCAGCATCCTCTGGCTGGGCTTTGGCATTCTGGTGGGTCTGCTTCTTACCCGGCAGCGGCGGCTGCTGGCGACCCCCGGTCCCTGGCTGGCCGGTGGGGTGGCTTTCCTGATCTTCCTCCCCCACCTCGTCTGGCAGGTCCTCCACGACTGGCCAACGCTCGAATTCATGGCGCGGGCCACGGGCGAGAAGATGGCCGCCAAATCGGCCCTGCCTTTTCTCGCCGAGCAGATCCGTGTGGTCAATCCCACGACGCTTCCCATCTGGCTGGCCGGGCTCGGGTCTCTGCTCATCGCAAGATCGATGGAGCGCTTTCGGCCGCTGGCCTGGATCTGGATCACCGTCTTGCTGCTGCTCATCCTCTCGGGGTCGAGCCGCGCCAGCTATCTGGCCGCCGCCTACACCTGGCTCTTTGCCGCCGGGGCGGTCTTCTGGGAGGCCCTGTGCGAGCGCCTCAGAGTGCCCTTTGGTCAGCTGCTGAGGCCAGCGCTTGTCGCCCCGGTCGTCGTCTCCGGCGTCGTTCTCGCCCCCATGGCCCTGCCGGTGTTGCCTGTCGAGGACTACATCGCCTACTCGCAGGCGCTTGGCTTTACCCCCTCGACCGACGAGCGCAAGGAGCTGGCCGAGCTGCCGCAGTTCTACGCCGACATGCACGGCTGGGAGTCGATCGTGGACTCCCTGGCCTCGGTCTACGAGGGACTCTCGCCGGACGAGCAAGCGGTCGCGGGTTTCTTCACCGGCAATTACGGGGAGGCCGGCGCCATCGATCTGCTGGGCGGCAGACGCGGCTTGCCGGTCGCCGTCAGCGGTCACAACAACTATTGGCTTTGGGGTCCCAGGGGCCACACCGGCGAGGTAATGATCGGCATCGGCGGCAGCCGAGAGTACCTGGAGGAGGTCTTCGAAGAGGTCGAGCTGGCCGCCCGCACCGACTGCGGCTACTGCATGCCCTACGAGAACAACCAGCCGATCTGGCTCTGTCGCAGGCTGCGGGCACAGATCGACGAGCTCTGGCCGGGCTTCAAGCATTTCGACTGATTGGGCGCCCAGTTGAACCAGAGCCCATTTGGGCTAAGAATAGTGGTACCGCCGCTCTAAAGGCGGATCAAAGGAGACAATCGATGAAGACGCTTTTCAAGATCCTGGGGATCATTCTGTTGCTGCTCGTGATCCTGGTCGTCGTGGTCATCATCAGGTTCGACGCCGACGAGCTGGGGCAGCGGGTGCTGACCTGGGTAAATCAGGAGACCGACATCGACCTCCAGGCGGAGCGCTTTGCACTCCACCCGCTCAAGGGTCTCGAGCTCGTCAACGCCGAGATCCACACCATGACCGAGGCCGGTGACGCCACCGTCAACCTCGACCGGCTGCTGTTCGAGCACGAGGTGTGGCCGCTGCTCAAGGGCGAGCTCGTCATCCACCGTATCCTGCTCGATAAACCGCAGACCGTGATGGTCGCCGCCGCCGAGCCGGTGGCCGAGGGCGGCAAGGGCTCCGGCCCCGGAGGTGGGGCCAAAGAAGAGCAGGCTGCTCCCGCGGAGCCGGCCGAGCCGGCAGCTCCCGCCGAGGGAGACACCGCCGGCCTCACTGTGTCGATCGCCGAGATTCGTATCGAAGACGGCTCGCTCGTCACCCGCACCGAGGGTGTCGAAGGGGACGATCTCGACCTCCAGGGGCTCGATCTGGTGCTCACCGATCTTCACTTCGATCCGACGGCCCCAACGTCTATCGAGGGCTTTGCGGCCCAGGGTGGAATCAGCGTCGACCAGATCCGTGCGGGTGATTTCCAAGCGACGGGTACCGAGGGCCAGATCACGATCGACCGCGGAAAGACGGCGATCACCGACTTTGGAGTCTCGACCGCCAACGGCGAGCTCCAGGTCTCCGAGCTGGCGGTCGACGTCACCCATAGCCCGGCCACCTACAACCTGAGCGTCGGCG
>SBFI01000081.1 GCA_006227875.1 Acidobacteriota bacterium | reverse complement strand
CCCCCAGATCCGAGTCGAGTTGCGGACCCGAAATCCACTGGTCCTGGTTGCCGCGGTGCGCCAGGAGCTGCGCCGGGCCGGGGTGGACAAGGACGAGATCCAGCGCTTCAGTGAAGAGGCTCTGGCCGGCAGGGACCTGCAAAAGGCCCGCGAAGTCTGCGAGACTTGGGTTGCCACCGGTCACCGCGGCGAATGACCACTGTCAAGAGAATCCCTCCACTCGAGCTGACAACAGCCGAGATGCAACAGGCTGTCGACCTGGCGATGAAAGAGATCATCGCCCACATCGAGTCGCTCCCCGAACAGCCGGCCTTCGACACCGAGGGGGGCGAAGAGCTGGCCCGGTCACTGGTCGAGAGCCCTCCCGAGGAGGGTCAACCCTATACCGAGCTCCTCGACCTGCTCTTCGGCAAACTCGTCCACAAGACCTTCAACACCGCGGGGCCCGGGTATCTAGCCTATATCCCCGGTGGCGGCCTGTTTCAGTCGGCGGTTGCCGACCTCATCGCCGGCTCGGTCAACCGATATGTCGGGGTGTGGGCGGCCGCGCCGGGTCTGGTTCAGCTCGAGACCAACGTCATCCGGTGGTTCTGCCAAATGGTGGGCTACCCGGAAGGGGCATTGGGCGTGCTCACCTCGGGTGGCTCGCTGGCCAACTTCACCGCGGTGGTTACGGCGCGCCGACGGCTGTTGCCCGACGATTTCCTCAACGGCACCCTCTATGCCTCCGATCAGATCCACCATTCGGTGGCCAAGGCGGCCATGCTGGCCGGTTTTCCGGCGGAGAACCTCCGTCTCGTCGCCAGTGACGACCGGCAACGAATCAGGGTCGATTCGCTGGCGCAGAAAATCTCCGAAGACCGTGCTTCGGGAGTCACACCCTTCCTCATCGTCGGCAGTGCGGGCACGGTAAACACCGGTGCCGTCGACGATCTGACCGCCCTCGCCACGCTGGCCAGGAGCGAGGGCCTCTGGCTCCACCTCGACGGAGCCTATGGCGGCTTTTTCGCCTTGACCGAACGTGGACGCCGGGCGCTCGCCGGTCTCGAGCAAGCCGACTCGATCACGCTGGACCCCCACAAGGGGCTGTTTCTTCCCTATGGAACGGGGTGTCTGCTGGTGCGGGACCGGGCTGCTCTCAGGGAGGCCCACCACATCGAAGCCGACTATATGCCGCGGATGCAGGACGACCCCGATCTGGTCGACTTCTGCGAGCTGTCACCCGAGCTGTCGCGCGACTTCCGCGGCCTGCGTGTCTGGCTCCCCTTGAAGATGCACGGTCTAGGCACTTTTCGCGCCGCCCTCGACGAGAAGCTGGATCTCGCCCGTTGGGCAGCCACGGAACTCGCCAAGATAGATCAGATCGAGATCGTCGCCGAGCCCGAGCTCTCCATCGTCGCTTCCGCTGGCGCCCGCCGGGGAGGTCCGACGACGAGGTGGATGGGCTGAATCGAGAGTTGCTGGAACGGATAAACGCCCGTCGGCGCGTCTATCTCACGGCCACCCGGCTCGATGGCCGTTTTGTCATCCGCATCTGTGTGTTGAGCTTTCGCACCCACCGCGACCGGATGGAGGCGGCGATCGACGACATCCGCGCCGCCCTCGCCGAGCTCCGGACCTAGGCCTAAACCAGCTCGGGATCGGTCATGATCTCGACCAGCGACGGCCCGTCGTGAGCCAGGGCCTGCTCCAGCGCCGCGTCGAGCTCCTCCTTTGCGGTGACCTTCAGACCGAGCGCTCCACACAGACGCGCGTACTGGGAGAAGTCGGGATTGTGGAGCGAGGTCTGCCACACCTCCCAGTTGCCGGCACGCTGCTCTTTCGAGATCTTGCCCAGCTCGTTGTTGTTGAGCAACACGTGGGTGATCTTCATGCCGTACTTGACGGCAGTGGTCAGCTCACCCATGTACTGGCCAAAACCGCCGTCACCGGTGATGGCCACGACCGGCCGGCTGCGAAACCGCAGATCCTCCTCCTGGGTGGCGGCCCAGGCACCCATGGCCGCCGGGTAGCCAAAGCCGATCGAGCCCAGGTACCCGGACATCAAGATCCGCTGCTGGCGGCACTCGAAATAGCGGCCAAAAGAGTAGGTGTTGTTACCCACGTCCACGGTGATGATGGCACCGGCCGGCAGCTGACGGTTCATCGCCGCGAATGCCGCCGCCGAGCTCACCCCGCGACCCCGCTCCTCGGCCTCCCGCTTGGCCTTCTCCTGCCGCCAGATGGCCCACCGTGCGGCGACGTCCGGTCGCTGATCGGTCTTGCCTCGGTGACTCCCCAGCTCGGCCCTGAGGATCTCCGCCGTTACCCCGATCTCCCCCCACATGGGGACATCCACGGCGTGGAACTTGCCCAGCATCATGGGGTCGTAGTCCACCTGGATGGTGGGCTTCTTGGGGGTGATGCCGGTGTGATTGCTAAAGCTGGCGCCAAAGACCAGGAGACAGTCGGACTCGTTCATCAGCCAGCTGGCGATGGGTGTGCCGCTGCGACCCAAGACGCCACCGGCCAGCGGATGGTCGTCGGAGATCAGCCCCTTGCCTTTGAAGGTGGTGATCACCGGCGAGTGCAGCCGCTCGGCCAGCTCCAGGATGCCGGGCATGGCAAAGCGGGCGCCATGACCGACGATGATGACCGGCCGCTTCGAGCGGCGGATCAGACTCACGGCTTTGCCCACCGCGGTCAGGGGTGGCGCGATCTCGCGTGGTGTCACCCGACCCTCGGGTCCTCCCGCTGCCGCACCCGGGGCCACCGCCAGGGTCTGCACCTCATCGGGAAAGATGAGGTGGGAGACCCCCCGGTTCAAGATGGCACTCTTGGCCGCGAGATTGACCAGCTCGGCGTGGCGGCTGGTGGGGAGCACCGGTTGGCTCCACTGTGCCACCTTGCCAAAGGCCGCCGACAGATCGACCTCCTGAAAGGCACCCGGGCCCAGCACCTGGGTCTCCACCTGACCGGTCAGGGCCAGCACCGGAGAGCGGTCCACGTGCGCATCCCAGAGACCGGTGAGCAGATTCGTGGCGCCCGGCCCGGCGATCGAGAGACAGGCCGCCGGCCGACCGGTGAGCTTGCCGTAGGCCGAGGCGGCGAAGGCTGCGGCGCCTTCGTGGCGGATTCCGTAATAGGTGAGCCGGCCCGCCACCTCCTGGCGGCGCAGGGCCTCGGCCAGACCGAGGTTGGAGTGCCCCACCATGCCCCAGACCTGACGAATCCCCCAGTTGACCATGGTCTCGGCCATCAGATCCGAGACCGTCCGCGTCTGCAGGGCTTCCTCCTCGAAGCCCACATAGATACCGTCGTCTCGAACCTCGACCGCATAGGTCGGCACCCCGTCGTCGTAGCCGGGAGCCTTGCCGGTCAACGGGTCGAAGTCCCAGCCGTGCCAGGGGCAGCGCAGCAGACCGTTCTCGATCGAGCCCTCGCCCAAGGGGCCACCTTGATGCGGGCACTTGTTGTCGAGGGCGCCGTATTGACCTTCGAAATGGGTCATGCAGACCGTCTGGTGGTCACAGGTAACCGGTTTGACCCGCCCCTCGGCCAGCTCACCCCTTTCCAAGACCTTGCGCCAGACGAGACGGCGTTGCTCTGCGGTCTCGCCGGTCTTGGTCTTTTCGGGCGATTCGTCGGTCATGTCTCTGACTCCTTGTCTGCGTCGCGGCCGGCTCAGAGGGGCTCGACACCACCGTAGGCGACCCCGGTAAGGTGGGCCACCTCCCGCTTCCAGGTGGTCAAGTCCTCGACCCGGAACTGATTGAAGTGAGTGTGTCCACAGGCGCGGGCGAGCAGCTTCATCAGCTCGACCGAGG
>SBFI01000137.1 GCA_006227875.1 Acidobacteriota bacterium | reverse complement strand
ATGAGCGGATGTCGCCCAGGGCATGGATGGCGGCGACCCGAAGCCAGTTGTCGCTCTCCAGGAAGGGAAGCAGGTCGGGAATCGCCCTCGCATCACCCAGACGGCCGACGGCGACGATGGCGGCCTGTGCGACGTTTGCATCGCTGTGGTGGAGCGCCGCCCGCAGAGCCTCGAACGCCCGTGGATCTTTGAGGTGATCGAGTATGAGAACCGCTTGCAGGACGACGTCGGCGTCGTCATCTTCCAACAAGTCGACCGCCAGGGGAAAGCTGCGACTTCCCCGGATCTTCAGAATCTCGCTGGCTGCATTGCGATGCACGGCATCCGAGTCGCTCCGCAAGTACTCGATCAGGGTCTCCTCGGGCAGGATCGCGGCACCGACCTGGAGGGCCTGTCCCCGCACACCAGGGCTCGGGTTGCGCACCAGGGTTTCGATGGCCTCCGCCCGTTCCTCGAGAGAGAGAGAGGGGAGCTTCTCGAGCAGCGCCATGCACTCCTCCCAGCTGAGCGTGGCATCGGAGGAGGGTTTATTCTTTGTCATCGCCCCATCCCTTCCTCAGAGCTTGAAGATGTTGGACATCAGCTGCAGACGTTTGGCTTCCTTGGTCAGACTCATGGTTGCCTGCGACAGCTGAGAGCTTGCGGCGAGATTCTGATTGGCTATCTCGGCGATATGTTCGACCGCTTTCACCACGATATCCCCGCCTCGTTTCTGTTCGAAACCCGCCTCGGCAACCTGTTGGGTCATTTGATTCATCGACTCCACCGCCCGCAAGATGTCCCCCGTGCTGCGGGCTTGCTCGCCGGCGGCGGAGGCAAGGTCTCGGGTCGTGTCCTGCATGTGGCTCGAAGTCTCGAGGATCTGTGCCGCTCCGTCACTCTGTTCCTGAGTCGCCAGGGAGACGTCGCCTACGAGCGAGGTGGCCTCGTTCACCGAGTCGACGATCTGGCGGAGGATCTTTCCCGTCACCTCGACTGCCTGGAGGGTGTCGTTTTGCACTGACTCGATCATCTCGGCAATATCGCGACTGGACTCCACCGACCGCTCGGCCAGGCGCTTGACCTCATCGGCGACGACGGCGAACCCACGCCCCGCATCGCCGGCCCGCGCCGCCTCGATGGCGGCGTTGAGAGCGAGAAGATTGGTCTGGTCGGCGATCTCTTCGATGATTTGGACGATCTTGCCGATATCTGCGCTCGAAGCGCCGATTCCTTCTATGATCTCCGACAGTTCGGTGCCACCGGTCTCCGCCAGCTCCGCGGCTTCGCGCGAGACTTTGTCGACGACCTTCACCTTGTCGGCGATGGAGCGGATGGAAGCGATCATCTCTTCGATGGTGGCCGAGGTCTGGTCGACCGCCGTCATCAGGCTGTCGGAGTTCTTGGCGGTCTGGTCGATCGAAGCACCCATCTCGAGGATGGAGGAGGAGGTTTCTTCGACGTTGGTGGCCAGGGCCTGTGTCGATTTGGCGACGCTTTCGATCTGGGTGGCGATCTCCACCATCGTCGAGGAGGTCTCCTCGGTGGCGGAGGACTGACTTTCGGCGCCCTGGGTAATCTCGACGGCGGAAGTCGAGATCTCGTTACCTGAAGTCAGGACCTGGTCGGAGGCCTCCTTGAGGTCGCCGATCATCTTGCGGAGGTTGTGCGACATCTTGAGAAAGGAGTTGCCCAGCCGATCGCGATCGCTATGTGGCACGACCTCGACCGCAAGATCTCCCTCGGCGATGCTGTCGGCAACCGTGGCCATCTCCTGGAGGTAACCGACCGTGTCCTTCATCGAGCTCAGGAGCAGTCCGGCTTCGTCGCGAGAGTCGACCGTGATGTCCACCTCCACATCGCCTTCTGCCAGATGGTCGGCCACCCGCACCGCCTCCTCCATCGGACGTGTCACCGAAAACAGGACCAACAGCGCCATGGACATGAGTAGTACCAGCCAAACGGCGATGACAATGGTCATGTCGACCTTGGTCGCCCGGATGTTTTCCTGCACCGAGGCGAAGGCCTGATGCATCTCGCGAGCCTGCTCGGCGGAGAGATCCTCGATCTGGAGACGGACGTTCATGTGCGCCTGAGCTGCGCGGCTGGAGTCGGGTGGCAGAGCCGCACCCACGGCGGCATCCATCGCCTGCAGCGTGGTGATACGTGCAATCTCGTAGTAGTTCTCGAAATCGGTCTCCAGCTTTTCCTGGACCACAGGGTCGATAACCGCGATCTCATCTCCGATCTGGAGATCACGCAAGAAGACGCCGCGCAGCTCTTCGGCCTGGGCGAGGGAGCTCGGGTCATTCGAATCGAGAGCGTCCTCGAAACTCCGCTCGAGAGCGGCCAGGTCGGCGGTGAGGATCTGACCAAGCTCCATAGCGGCGAAGTGCCCGGTCTCGATTCGCTGCATCAGCATCTCGTTCTTCTGCGCGCTACGAGCGAGAAGAGCGAGTACGAGCAGAAAACCGATTCCGGCCACTACCGGTAGCAGGATCATCTTGTGGCTGAACTTCAGATTCTTGAGCATCGGTCCAATCCCCTAGTGCCCAGGGTGGGTCTCGTCGATCGTGAGCAGCTCCTCGACGTCGAGGAGCATCAGCTTCTCTTCCTCCCACGCATACACAGCCACAACAGCGGCGGTCCGCTCGTCGGCATCCGGTTCCGGATCCTCCTTCTGGCTCGGGAGAATACGGGCCATTCGATCGACGGCGTCCACAAGTAGGCCGATCAGCCGGCCATCTGCGTCGAGAACGACAATCCGACTCTGCTCGTCGACCTCGACGGCGTCCAATTCCAATCGTGCCCCGAGGTCGACGATCGGAATTACACGACCACGTAGATCGGTGACACCGGTCACCGAAAAGGGAGCCTCGGGCACACGCGTGATGGGGCCCACACGCATCACCTCCCGGATATCTGCGACCGGCAGGCCGAAGGAGGTGCCTCCGAGTCGAAAGACCAGCCAGATCTCGGGCTCTTCCGGCTTCTCCTGCTCCTCATCGCCGCCGCGCAGGCTGTCGGCAAAACGATAGAGGAGCCCGGGGCGATCGTTCTCGTCGCGTTGGAGAATCTCGTCTTTCAATCCGGACTGCGGCAGCTCCCCGGTCCCATTCTCGGGCTGGTCGGATCGTTCATTCATGATAGCTGTGCAACCGGTAGAGGTAGTGTGGCGAGGTCGGCGGCATCGAGTATCATGACCACACGACCGTCGCCGAGAATCGTCGAGCCGGAGATACCCTTTGCCCCGGACACGAGCCGATCGAGCTGCTTGACGACGATCTGCTGAATGCCCTCGATCTCATCCACGATCAGTCCCCGCTCGCTGCCTTCGGCAGCTACTACCACGACATAGCCCTGCCGGCGGCCGCTCTTCGAAGTGCCAAAGCTCTGTCCCAGGTCGAGTAGATCGAGAGGTCTTCCTCGCCAGTCCATTTGTCCGGCGGCGGTAGGCCCGTCCGAACCGCCGTCGAGGGCCAGGGTGTCGATGACGGGCATCACCGGCAAGGCATACCTTTCGCTGTCGACCCGCACCAGGAGTGCTCTGGTAATTGACGCCTGGGTCGGGAGACGGAGGCGGAAGTGGGTACCGGTGTCCTTCTCGCTCGTCAGCTCGATCGATCCACCAAGCAGGTGAGCGGAGTCGCGGACCGCAGCCAGTCCAACTCCACGCCCGGCGCTCAGGTCGGTTCGAGCCTTGGTGGATATCCCCGTCTGGAAGACGAGTGAGCGGAGATCCTCGTCATCTCCTACTTCCAGACCTTTGCGGCGTGCGGCTCTCAGCAGAGCCGAGTGGTCTATACCGGCGCCGTCGTCGAGCAGGTCGATCTCGACCATCCCCGAGACGACTGCTGCGGTGAGGTGGATCGTTCCGCAGGACGGCTTGCCCGACCGCTGTCGTTGCTCCGGTGTCTCGATGCCGTGGTTGACTGCGTTGCGAACCAGATGCCCGAGGGCATCCCCAGCGAAATCCGCCAGGGCTTTGTCGACGGTTGTCTCGCCCCCGGCGGTGGAAAGACGCACTTCCTTGCCCGACTTGAGGGCCTCGTCGTGGACGATTCGCTTGAGCTTGCCGAAGAGCGTGCTCAGGGGAATCATGCGCAGCCGGAGCGTCTGTTCTTGTATGGCTTCCAGCTCTTTGCTCAGCGAGTGCAGAGCTTCCTCGACCTGGCTCCAGGTGCGGGCCGAGGATGTGCTGTAGTCGTCGTCTGCGGCGTCGAGGTCGAGTCCCAGCTGAACATTGCTGGTCAGTCGGTTGCGGGCAATGAGCGTCTCGGCTACTGCATCGACTAATCCATCGAGCTTATCCGCAGGGACGCGGACGCTGTCGCGCACCGATTGCCCGCTCTCCTTCGCAGTGATCCTGTCGATGTCTGCATCGCCTGCCTCCGGCTGAGAGCCGAGTTCGGCTAACTCCTCGATGCGGGCTCTCATGCGATCGAGCCCGGTCAGCAAAGGTCCCAGATCCGGACGCTCGAGATCGAGCCGCTCGATCTCGTCCTCGAGCTCGTGGGCCTGGGCCTGCAGATCATCGAACCCCATCATCCCCGAGTTGCCTTTGAGGGTGTGGAGCTCCAAACGGATCTTCAACACCAGGGGCTGCCGCGCCGCAGCGGCGGTGCCGGCCAGAGTCAGAAGTCCATCCTCGACCCGGTCTATGCGCTCTCTGGACTCGAGACGGTAGTCTTCGAGAAGCTCTTTGGTGAGGTCGTTCACTGCGAGATTTTGATCTGGTCGATGGCCTTCCGAAGGTGTCGCAGAATCCTGTCCTTAACTATGCTTGGGGGCGTTTTTTGTCAATGAAATAGACCACTGGTTGGGGGTCGGAGAGTTCCATAGAGTGGTGTGAAAGAGGTGATTGTACGGCGGCCGCAGGATCGGCTACGCTCGGGTGGGTATGGCACCCGAGAGGCCATCCCGCGTCCCAGAGGATCAGCGTTTCGCTTCAGATAGGAGCTCGAGGTCAGTGCAGCCAAAGAAAGTGCTCGTTGTCGACGACTCGAAGTTGATTCACAAGATGTTCGAGGTGATGCTGCGGTCCTACGCCCTGGTGCACGCGATGGACGGAAGAGAGGGTCTCGAGCGCCTTCACGAGCACCCCGATATCGATCTCATCCTGCTGGACATAAACATGCCGAGCATGAACGGCTTCGAGTTCCTCGAAGAGGTAAAGCGAAGCGAGGCGTTCACAGAAGTGCCGGTGATTATCGTCAGTACCGAAGGCAAAGATCAGGACACGGTGCGAGGGCTCCAGGCCGGGGCGGCGGCCTACATCAAGAAACCCTTTCGCAACGAAGAGATCCTGAAGCTCATTGAACGTCTCCCACCGATGGCATCTGACTGAGGGAACCGGGCAATTGGCAGAAGAGCGGCATCGAGTCACCAGCGACCAGTCGGTGAAGGAACTCGTAGCGGAGCTCCAGAAAGTCATCGACAAGGCGGCAAAACTGATACGCGAGATGCAAGCGAGATCTCCGGAGGAAGCTTCCAATACCGAGCAGGGAGCGGCCGAAGTCGGCGGCGACATCGATCAGCTCAAGAGCCGGCTCGCCGAGGCGGAGACCGACCTGCAGGAGACCACCGATCGGATGGTCGAAGTAGAGCATCAGCGCGGACGATTGATGAGCCTCTATGTCGCCACCTGTGAGCTGCACGAGACCCTCGATCTCGACGAGGTCAAGAGAACGGTCGGCGAAATCGCTATCGAGCTCCTTGGCGCCGACAGCTTTGCCCTGCTGCTTCGGCAAGGCGAGACGGACGGCTACGAGGTGGCGGTTTCGCGCCGAACGGTAGGGGTGGCTGATGGGCTATTCGTCGGCCCGGACTACACCGGCGGTGATCCGATGGTCGACGAGGCCCTCGTTGATGGCGTTTTGCGGACTACCACCGAGGAGGGCTCTCATGCCCTGGCCGTGGTTCCCCTCGCCATCAAAGGTACGATTCTGGGGGCTTTGGTCATCCTCAAACTGCTCGATCACAAGGCGTCATTGACTTCCGAGGACCGCGATCTGCTGGATCTCCTGGCGGCTCATGCGGCTTCGGCACTGTTCGCGGCTCAACTGTTTGTCGCAACCGACCGCAAGCTGCGGACCCTCGAAGACCTCGTCGAGGTGGTAAGGGGAGGGTAGGAGCGAGCTCGGGCTGTTAGAATTCGCTGGATATCATGTCGACCGAAGTGAACGAGAAACCAATGGCTGCAGGTGATGCGAACGCCGTGCCCATAGTGAAGCTCAGCGAGCGGCAGGTGGTGGTGGAATACCCGAGCTTCAGGGACTTCATCAATCTGAGCGTCTCAACCCTCTCCGAGGAGGGCATGTTTATCGAGGTCCAGAACCCCAAAGCAGCCGGCTCGAGGATCAGCTTCGTTTTGAGGATTGCCGACGGATTTCAGCTCATGCAGGGTGAAGCCGAGGTCGTGGCCGTGCGTGAAGCTGCTGCGGGTCAGACGCCCGAGGGGATGTCCCTCCGGTTCCAGGAGCTCGATGAGCCCGGCCTGCGTTTGCTGGCCAAGGTCGTCGCCAGTCACCGCAGCCAGGGCGAGTCCCTGTTTGTTCTCGAAGAGCCGGCCCCCACAGCGGCCGAGCCGGCCCCTGCGGTTACCGAACCGGTCCCCACGGTTACCGAACCGGCCCCCACGGTTGCCGAGCCGGTTCCCACGGTGGCCGAACCGGCTCCTCCAGTGGTCGAGTCGGAGGAGGCCGTCGGTCTCGAGCGAGAGATACCCGAGCTGGCCGAGATCGAGGCGAGTGTGCGTCACGAGGTGCTGACACCCGAAGCGGAACCTCCGTCGCCGGCGGATCAGAGCTTTGT
>SBFI01000045.1 GCA_006227875.1 Acidobacteriota bacterium | reverse complement strand
CATACATGGGTATGTGAAAGCTCCCATCACAGGCCTCGCGGATGCCTGCGGGCAGACCGTTGGGCTCGCTGCCAAAAACCACGGCGACGGGGTGGGTGAAGTCGATTTCGTAGAGGGACTCGGCCCGGTCTTCGAGCGCCGCGGCGAAAATCTCGAATCCACGACCGTGGAGAGAGTCGACGACGGTGGCGAAGTCGGGGTGAGATACGACGTCGAGCCAACGATGGGCGTTTTGGGTCACCTTCGGACTCGGGCGAAAGGTCTCGTCACCCAGAGCCAGATGGACTTCCTGGATGCCGAGACTCTCACAGGTGCGCATCACCGCCGCCTGGTTGTGGGGATCGTGGGTGCCGGCGAGGATGGTCGCCAGCGTGCGGGTGCGGTGTCCGAGGGCCTGCTCGAGGTAGAAGCGACGTTGGGGTGTCAGCAGATGCTGATCCCGGTAGGCGCGCAGCTCTGGGGGAAAGGCATCGGTCATCGCTTCGAGCTCCGCCAGCGACTCGGGTGGTGGTGCCGGCTTGGGTGTGCGGGTGCTGCGATAGGCAGGAGAGCCGTCTTTGAGGGTTTTGTGGCGCCGCGGCATGGGAAATCGTTCGCCTCCGGAGCCCGAGTGTATCTCGGTAGAATGAGTTGTTCGGGGGAGTCGTTGTATGCGGAGCCGCTTCTACAGCCTGGTGATTGCCGCGCTGCTGGTGGTGGTCGCACCGCTAGAGCTGCTCGCTGCCTCCAGAGCGGATCTCAAAGAGCGTTCTTTCCATCTGGGGTTCACTCCATTCGCCTACGACCTGACCCTCGAGGCCGTCGAGACCACCTACCGCCTCACCGGCGCCAACTCCGACATCGTGGCCCACCACTTCGACGGTGGTGTGCCCTGGCCCGAGGCGCTGGCCGGCGATCCGTATCACCCCAATGTCGATGCGGATCTGGATCTGCGGATCGGTCACCTGCTGCCGGCACAAAAGGTCTATCTGGCGGTGACGCCGATCTCCTTTGTACGGGACGGCATGGCCCTCTATTGGGGGGAGACGGTGAACATGCCGTTGCCATCTCCTTGGGACTCCAGGGGGCTCGATCACCCGGACGTAATCGCGGCCTATGTCGATCACTGTCTGTACATGATCGAGAGGTTCCAACCGGACTACATGGCCTACGGCATCGAAGTCGACTTGCTCGCCTCGAGCAACCCGGTCGCCTACCAGCAATTTGTGGTGTTGGCGGCGGCGGTCTATCCCGCCCTCAAGGCGGAGCACCAGGACCTGCCCATCTTTCTCACTTTTACCATCCAAGATGACAATGAGCTGGCGGCCCTACGGCCTCTTATCGAGCAGGTGCTCCCCTTTACCGACATGATGGCGGTGAGTACCTACCCCTTTCTCGAAGGATGGGATCAACCCTTGCGGATGCCCAGGAACTGGTTTTCGAAAATGAAGGCGTTGGCACCCGAGCTGCCGTTCGCGGTGGCCGAGAGCGGTCTCATTGCCGAGCCCCTGGTGCTCGAGTCTCTCGAGCTGACCATTCCCGGGCGCGAGTCGTGGCAGGCCCGGTTCGTGGGGCGTATGCTGCGAGAGGCGCAGCGGCTGCAGGCAGAGTTCGTGATCTGGTTCGTCCCTGTCGACTACGATCTGCTCTGGGACAGGTTGAAGGACCAGGATGTGGACGAGTTCTACAAGCTGTGGCGGGATTGCGGTCTGTGGGACGGGGAGCTCGGACCCCGGAGGAGTCTCGCTTTGTGGAGGCAATGGCTTCGCCGTCGCCGGGCCGAGCTGAGAAAGGGTATTCATGAATAGCGTTGCCAAAGAGCCGCTGTTGACGGCAGAGAATCTCAAAGATGCCGAGGCCCGAATCCGGCCCCACGCCCACATCACCCCGGTGCTGACTTCGTCTTATCTGGATGAGCGGGTGGGGGGCGAGCTCTTTTTCAAATGTGAGAACTTCCAGCGGATCGGGGCTTTCAAGTTCCGCGGCGCCACCAACGCCGTCTTTTCGCTGGCGCCGGAGGAGCTCGAGCGGGGGGTGGTGGCGCACTCGTCGGGGAATCACGCTCAGGCGCTGGCCCTGGCGGCTCGTCTCCGCGGCACCCGGGCGACGATCGTCATGCCGACGACGGCCTCGGCGGTGAAGGTGGCGGCGGTGCGCGGGTACGGGGCCGAGGTCGTCCCCTGTCAGCCCACCGTCGAGGATAGAGAGCAGCAGACCGAGCGGGTGCTGGAAGAGACCGGCGGCACCCTGATCCACCCCTACAACGATCGGCGCATCATCGCCGGTCAGGCAACGGCGGCAATGGAACTGCTGGAGCAGGTGGAGGGACTGGACCTGATCTTGGCACCGGTCGGCGGTGGTGGGCTGCTGAGCGGCACCACCCTGGCCGCTCATCACTTCTCACCATCGACCCGGGTAATCGGGGTGGAGCCGGCTGCGGCCGACGACGCCTACCGTTCGCTGGCGACCGGCCAGATCCAGCCTTCGGTCGACCCCAAGACCATCGCCGATGGTCTGCTGACCTCGCTCGGCGATCTGACCTTTGCGGTCATCTCTCAGCTGACGGAAAGCATAGTGACGGTTACCGAGGAGACCATCGTCGAGGCCATGCGGACCGTCTGGGAGCGGATGAAGATCATCATCGAGCCTTCAGCAGCGGTGCCGGTGGCGGCACTTCTGGAGGGCGCCGTCGACCCTGCGGGTCAACGAGTTGGGGTCATCCTGTCGGGGGGGAACGTCGATCTCGACCGGCTTCCCTGGACTCACTCGTCTGTGTAGATCTCGCGCAGGACGTGGATCCGGCGCACCACACCCACCAGCTTCTCACTATCCACCACCGGCACCAGGGCGCGATGCTCTTTGTACATCAGCATGGCGACGTCTTCCAGCGTGTCGGTCTCGGTGACGGTGGCCACGTTGGCGCGCATCACGTCCTCGACGGTCACCTGACGACACAGTTCCACCTGATCGATGTCCGCCTTGTCGACCACCTGACCGAGCAGCGTGGGGACGGTCTCCAGAGAGAAGGGCACACCCTTTTCCTTGAGGAAGATGTCGCGCTCGGTGACGACACCGAGGAGGCGATCTTCTTCGTCGGTGACCGGGAGACCTCTCACCTTGTTCTCCTTGAAGAGCGCAACGAGCTCGGTCAGCGGCATCTCCTTGCGCGCCGAGGTGAGATCTCGTGACATGAAATCGCTGACGGGTGTCTGTTTCATGTTGCCCCCTCAGGGTGCTGCAGCGGTGCAGTAGTGACAGCGATAAAGATTGCACGATTCCGCCGGGCGCGCAAGGCCGCTTGGACGGCTCGGGGAGAACCGCGGGCGGTGTTTTGTCGTACTCTCAATGACTCCGGCTCGGTTGCCGTCGTCTGAAATCCAGTCCGAACCATGCGCCGTCACTTCCCGCTCGTCGTTCTGATCATCTTGCTGGCCGTCGCCGGCGGAGTGATGTGGTCATCCCGGGCCGACGAGAGAACCTTTTTTCTGGGGGGTATCCAGGTCAATGAGCCGGAACACGAGACCTGGGTGCGGACGCTCGACGAAGTCGGCATGAACACGGTGGCCGTGACCGTCTACGCTCGCCAAGGGGACTGGGACTCGGCAAATCTCTGGTTCGACGACGAGGCGCCCTGGGTGATCAACGAGATCCGAGTCGCCAAAGCCCATGGCCTGAAGGTGGTTCTGGTGCTGCGGGTGGCCCTGGACCACGCCTTCGAGCGCAACAAGTTCTTCTGGCACGGGATGATCATGCCGCGCACAGCCGCGCAGTTGGGCGAGTGGTTCGATCGCTATGGGATCTTTGTCTCCAGGTGGGCGGCCATCGCCGAGCAGGAGGGGATCGACATTCTGGCGGTGGGCAGCGAGATGAACGCCCTGACCAACACCGTCGAGGTCGACCAGCTGCCGGTGTTGGAGGAGTACTGGAGCAACGAGGAGAAAGTCCGTTGGGAGCGGGACAAGATCCTGGCCCACTCACAGGAAATCGAAGAGCGGCATCTACGGGTTCGGGGTCAGGAGAACTACGAGTCGTTGGAGCTCTTCTTGAGCGATGAGGCCGCGGCACACCGGCAGTGGGCTCGCCAGATCGGCTGGCTCGCGGATGACGACCCGGTGGCGCGGATCAATCAGCGCCGTCGCCACCTCGAGACCTATTGGCGCCGTCTGATCCGCCAAGTGCGCGAGAGCTACAGCGGTCAGCTGACCTATGCGGCCAACTTCGACCAGTACGAGTTCGTCGGTTTCTGGGATGAGCTCGATCTGCTGGCCATCAATGCCTACTTTCCCCTGCGCGCGAGCTACGAGCCGGATTTGAGTCGAGACGAGTTGGCAGATCGGCTGGAGACCGGCTGGACAGAGGTGCTCCGGAGGCTCGACGAATTCCGCAAGGGGCAGGGGATTCCCCGGCACCGGGTTCTGTTAAGCGAGCTGGGGTATGTCGAACGGGCGAACTCGACCATCGAGCCCTGGGCCTCGAACGGCTTCTCGGTGCTGCCGTCGAGCGACGGTCCGCAGCTGGTGGTGTGGGAGGATCAACCCCCGGACAAGACCGAGCGGGCGCTGGCGATCGGGGCGCTATTCAACGCCAACAAGGCGCTCGGTGGGGAGCTGCTCGGTGGGATTCTGTACTGGAAGCTGTCGACAAACCCCGACCATCGGGAGGTCGAGCCCTTTGTTCTGGTGATAGGAGGGAAAGGCCCGGAAGATCCGATGCTCGGTGAGTTGCGGCGCTTTGCCGTCAGGCCCTAGTGTTGGTCAGGGCTGCTGGACCGTCTCGACGTCGACTTCCTGCTCCTCGCCTTCGACTGCTTCCTCTTCCTCGACCTCGATCGTCTCGGCGCGGACCGCGGCGCTCCAATCGATCTCCGGGCCCTTGGAGTCGAGCCCGGCCTCTTTGTCGGCCCGCTTCTTCTCCTGGCGCTCCCGGCGTTTGGCTTCTTTTTCCCGTCGCCGCTGCTGTCTTTCGCGCTCCCGCTGGCGGCGTGCCATGGATGCTTGGTTGGTAGCCATAATTCCTCCTCCGCGAGCCCGGGTGTACGACCCTTGCCCCAATTGGGCGTTCAGCGATCAGCAGGCCCGCTGGCCCCATGCTACCAGATGGCGTTGCTGTTATGATTCGTCGCTCTGTCAGAGGAGGAAATAGATGCTTATTCGGCAATTGCGGATAGCGGCGGTAGTGGTTTCTGCGGGCATACTTTCGGCCTCCGGTGCACTGGTGGCCGGCGAGTACAACGCGGTGCTCGACATCGGCGCACCTATGCCCAGCTTCAAGAGTCTGCCGGCAACCGATGGCTCCAAGCTCTCGTCCAGTGATCTCGACGAAGAAGTGGTGATTCTCGTCTTTCTTGCCAATCACTGTCCGTGGGTCAAGGGGATGGACGGCGATCTGGTGAAGCTGGTCGATTCGCTCGAGGGCAAGGATGTGCGGGTGGTGGGTGTGAGCGTCAACCATCGGCAGGAGGACCGGCTGCCGGCGATGGTCAAGCATGCGGCCAATGCCGGTTACAACTTCACCTATGTCTTCGATGAGAGCCAGGAGTTGGGCCGCCAGTTGGGTGCCACCCGCACCCCCGAGTACTTTGTCTTCGACAAGGACCGGAAGTTGGTCTACATGGGCCTGTTGCACAACTCACCGGCGGCCAAGCGCCGCGATGGCAACATCAACTACACCCAGGGTGAGCCCACCGACTTCTATGTGAGTGATGCCGTGGCCGAGGTTCTGGCCGGCAAGCCAGTGACGGTCACGGAGACCCGGGCGCACGGCTGTTCGGTCGAGTACGAACAACCCGAAGGCTAGAGCTCATGTCGAGGTCGTTTGTCTTTTTCGGCCTGGCTCTGGCGGTCGTCGTCGGGGTCGGCTGTGGTGGGGGTGCGCCGCCGGAGACCGAAGAGAGCGTCGAGGTCTCGCTCACCCCAGTCACCTTCGAGCAGTGGCAAGGCGAGCTGGCCGCCCTCGAAGGGCAGATCGTGGTGGTCGACATGTGGGCGACCTGGTGTGTCCCCTGTGTGGAGCGCTTTCCAAAGATGGTCGAGCTCTTCCACGAGTACTCGCCTCGCGGGGTAACCTTTGTCTCCATGTGTCTGGATGACCGGGAGGATGCCGAGGCCGTGGCCTATGCCCGCGAGTTCCTGGGCAAGCAGAAAGCGGTTTTTGCCAACTACCTGATGGACGAGATCGTCACCGAGGGCTTTGTCAAGCTCGACCTGCTCGGCATCCCGGCGGTCTATGTCTATGCTCCCGACGGCGAGCGCCGCTACAAACTCACCGCCGACGATCCCTACAACCAGTTCACCGACGAAGATGTGGAGAGTGCTATCGAGGACCTGCTGGCCGAGAGCTCCCTATAGCCTGAAGCGGACAGCAACACCCAGGGTTATGCCGTCGGTCTTGACGTTGTCGAGCTCGTCGAAGGCCCTGGCGCGGTAGTCGGCGTGGAGGTCGAGCCGGGTCTTGGGGAGAATGAGAAGATCGAAACCGAGTCGGGCGACCCAAAAGGGATCCGAGCGGTTGTCGACAAAGCCGTCCGAAAAGCTGATTCCCACGCCTACACCCCCATAGAGCCCGGAGCCCAACAGCACAAAGGCCACCGGTGACAGCGACGGCTCCCTCGAGCCGCCAAAGCCGTCGGGACTGTACTCGAGATCGAGCTGCAGCTTGAAGAGGCCGGCGGGGTCGTACTGGTAGGTGCCCACCCAGGCGATCCCGTCCCTCTCGAGTCATCGAAGTCGTCGAGGGCTCTCCAGAATTGGACCCCGAGCCCCAGCCGGTGCTTGGCGGCCGCGGCCGGCGAGCTCAGCCCGTGCCCCATCACCAACAGAACGAATGCCGATAGCCAGAGTGCACGACGAAAGCTCGGTCTCATGAAGTGATCCTCCCGGCGGCGAGTCTATCCGGCAGCGCGGGGGTTAGACTATGGCGACTCTATGCCGCCATGGCCGGTGGCGCCCCCAAGCGATGAGCTCGACCTCACCCGACACGCACTCGACGAGCGCCGTCAAACCCCTGGCCGGGGGAGCCGCGGTGCTGCTCGTGGGTCGCACAGGAGCCCGCAGCGTCTCCTACATCCTGCAACTGGTCCTCGGTCGACTGCTTGGTCCGGCCTCCTACGGTCT